>JAZRJH010000259.1:0-10738 GCA_045645685.1 Acutalibacteraceae bacterium | reverse complement strand
GGAAAAGGTTACTGCAGACGGCGTTATCACCGTTGAAGAATCAAAAATCGCTGTTACCGAAGCAGAAGTTGTTGAAGGTATGCAGTTTGACAGAGGATATATCTCACCCTACATGGTAACAGATACAGATAAGATGGAAGCAGTTATTGACGATGCTCTCATTCTTATCACAGACAAGAAGATTTCATCAATTCAGGATCTTCTTCCCCTTCTTGAGCAGATTATGCATGCAGGTGGAAAGCTCATCATCATTGCAGAAGATGTTGAAGGCGAAGCTCTTTCAACAATTCTTGTCAACAAGCTCCGCGGCGTGTTCACCGTTGTTTGCGTAAAGGCTCCCGGCTTCGGCGACAGAAGAAAGGAAATGCTTCAGGATATCGCTATCCTTACAGGCGGCGAAGTTATCGCTTCAGACCTCGGTCTTGAACTCAAGGATACTCAGCTTTCACAGCTCGGCAGAGCCCGTCAGGTCAAGGTTTCAAAAGAAAACACAATCATCGTTGACGGCGTAGGCGCAAAGGAAGAAATTGCTTCAAGAATCGGTCAGATCAAACTTCAGATCGAAAACACAACATCCGATTTTGACAGAGAGAAGCTCCAGGAAAGACTTGCAAAACTTTCAGGCGGCGTTGCAGTTATCAAGGTCGGTGCAGCAACAGAAACAGAAATGAAAGAAAAGAAGCTCCGCATCGAAGATGCTCTTGCAGCAACAAAGGCTGCTGTTGAAGAAGGCTGTGTTGCAGGCGGCGGCGTTGCTCTTCTCAACACAATCAACGATGTTAAGGCTCTTCTTGATGCAACAGACGATGCAGACGAAAAGACAGGCATCAAGATTGTTCTCAAGGCTCTTGAAGAACCCGTTCGTCAGATTGCGGCAAATGCAGGTCTTGAAGGTTCGGTTATCGTTAACGAAATCCTTTCATCAGGCAAGGTTGGCTATGGCTACAACTTCGCAGACGATACCTATTGCGACATGGCAACAGCAGGTATTCTCGACCCCAAAAAGGTAACCCGTTCAGCTCTTCAGAACGCAGCTTCAGTTGCAGCTATGGTTCTTACAACTGAAAGCCTTGTTACCGATAAACCCGACCCCGCAGCAGATGCAGCTCAGGCAGCAGCTATGGCAGCACAGGGCGGCGGAATGTATTAATCAATAAATAAAAACAACCCCTGATTCCTTTCGGAATCGGGGGCTTTTCTTTTTGTGGTGTGTGTTTTGCAACATTAAGGGTCTGCGACGGTTTTTGTCAAACCCCTCCGTCACTCCGTGCCACCTCCCCTGCAGGGGAGGCAAATGAATCAATCAGCTGTATACATAAATGGAACTGAATGTTAAGGCTCCCTTAAGAGGGAGCTGTCGCATGGCGACTGAGGGAGTTATATCAGCTTTTGCGGAGCAATAATTACGAATTGCAAATTGAAAAACCTTCCCCGAAAATCGGAGAAGGTTTTGCTTTTAATCCAGTTCAAACTGACCTGTATAGAGCTGATAGTATTTGCCTTTTTGTTTGATAAGGTCTTCGTGGTTGCCTCTTTCGATGATTTCGCCGTGTTCAAGCACCATAATCGCATCGGAATTGCGCACGGTTGAAAGTCGGTGAGCGATAACAAATACCGTTCTGCCTTCCATGAGCTTATCCATTCCTTTTTCAATAAGGCGTTCCGTTCTTGTGTCGATGGAGCTTGTTGCTTCGTCAAGAATAAGCACGGGCGGGTCTGCAACTGCGGCTCTTGCGATTGCAAGAAGCTGTCTCTGACCCTGCGAAAGATTTGCGCCGTCGCCCGTAATCATTGTGTTATATCCTTCGGGAAGTCGGGTGATGAACGAATCGGCATTTGCAAGTTTTGCGGCTGCGATTATTTCTTCATCCGTTGCATCGAGCTTACCGTATGCAATGTTATCTCTTACCGTGCCCGTAAACAGGTGGGTATCCTGAAGAACCATTGCCATTGAGCGGCGAAGCTCTGCTTTCTTGATTTTTTTGATGTTGATGCCGTCATAGGTGATTTTGCCTTCGTTTACATCATAGAAACGGTTGATAAGATTTGTGATTGTTGTTTTGCCTGCGCCCGTTGAACCTACGAAAGCGATTTTCTGACCGGGCATCGCATAAAGCGAAACATTTTTGAGAACTGTCTTTTTGCCGTCATAACTGAATGTTACATCGTGGAAACGGACATCGCCTTTCCATTCGGTATAGGTCAGAGTGCCGTCGCTGTGGGGATGTTTCCATGCCCAGATGCCCGTTCTTTCTTCGCATTCGGTGATGCTTCCGTCGGGATTTTTGCGGGCATTGACAAGGGTTACATATCCGTCATCTTCTTCGATGGGTGTGTCGATGATTTCAAAAATTCTTTCTGCACCTGCAAGGGCGGCAATGATGTTGTTGAACTGCTGTGAAATCTGTGTTATCGGCTGGAAGAACTGCCTTGTATAAAGCAGGAAAGTCATGAGTGCGCCCACGGAAAGACCCCAGAACGATTCTTCGGGAACGGTCATGATAACGATTGAGCCGATTGTTGCCGATGCGGCATAGGTGAGATAGGAGATGTTACCCATGATGGGCATAAGAATGCTTGCATAGGTGTGGGCATTGGTTGCGGCGTTGCGGAGATTTGTATTGATTTCGGAGAAATCTCTCTTTGCCGCAGGTTCGTGGCAGAAAACTTTTACAACTTTCTGACCTTCAATGAATTCTTCGATATATCCGTTGACTTCGCCGACACATTTCTGCTGCGCTCTGAAATAGTGCGCACTCTTTTTGCCGAGAGTCTTTATGATAAAGAAAGCGGCGAAAAGAAGAACGATAACAAGAAGGGTGAGCAGGGGGCTGTAATAAGCCATCATGGCGAATGTGCCGATAACCGTTACCGATGATGAAACAAGCTGAACAAAGCTCTGGCTTATGCATTCACGAAGCACGTCGGCATCGTTTGTGTAGCGGCTCATGAGTTCTCCGTGGGTGTGTGAATCGAAAAATCTGATGGGCAGATCCATCATGTGGTTGAAAAGGTCGCGCCTGATAATATTGAGAGTTTTCTGCGCAACCTGAAGCATGATTCTTGAATATGCATAGGAAGAGATAACGCCGAAGCCATAGATGAATGCAAGGAAAATGAGAATTTTCACAAGCGGAGCAAGAAGCTCGGCGGTGACCTGAGAACCGATAATCGGCAGAAGGATATCGTCTGTTATTGTTTCAACAAAGGATGTGCCGATGATACCTGCAAGAGAGCTCACAACAACAAAAATGAAAACAAGGAAAAGAAGCGACTTCGATTTTCCGAGATATCCGAGAAGTCTGGAGAATGTTTTCTTTGTGTTCTGCGGTTTCTGAAACTGATTGCCGCGGGGAGGGGGAGCAACTTTTTTTGCTTTGGGTGCCATTATTCTTTTCCTCCTTCCTGCTGTGAGTTATAAACTTCTGTGTAAATTTCGTTTGTGCCGAGAAGCTCATCGTGAGTGCCGATTGCATTAATTTTGCCGTCATCAAGAACGATGATTTTATCGGCATGCTGAATCGAGCTGATTCTCTGTGCAACAATGAGAGTGGTTACATCGCCGTGGTTATTCTTGAAGCCTTCGCGGATTTTTGCATCCGTTGCGGTGTCAACGGCACTTGTGCTGTCGTCAAGAATAAGAACCTTGGGAGATTTGAGAAGCGCTCTTGCGATGCAAAGACGCTGTTTCTGACCGCCCGAAAGATTGACGCCGCCCTGACCGAGTTCGGTTTTGTAGCCGTCGGGGAAAGATGTTACGAAATCGTGAGCCTGAGCAATTTTGCAGGCATTGATGATTTCTTCTTCGGTTGCATTTTCGTTGCCCCAGCGAAGATTGTCTTCGATTGTTCCCGTGAAAAGAAGATTCACCTGAAGCACCATTGCAACCGAATCACGGAGATTCTTGAGAGTGTAGTCCGCAACGGGTCTGCCGCCGACTTTTACAACGCCTTCCGTAACATCATAAAGTCTGGGAATCATCTGAACAAGAGTGGTTTTTGCCGAACCCGTTGAGCCGATAATTCCGACGGTTTCGCCCGATCTGATGTGAAGGTTGATGTTGTCAATAACATTCTTCTGAGCGTTTTTCTTGTATTTGAAGCAAACGTTTTCCATTTCAATTTCGCCGTTTTCAACGGTGAGCTCGGGGTCTGCAAGATTATCGTTGATATCGGGAACTTCCGCAATTACTTCGCCGATTCTTGTGAATGATGCTCTTGACATTGTTGCCATAACAAAAATCATGGATATCATCATGAGCGACATAAGAATCATGTTGACATAGGTGATGAATGCGGTCAGTTCGGTAACTGCCATTGAGCCTGCAACAACAAGATTGCTTCCAAACCAGAGAATAGCAATAATGCAGCCGTAAACCGTCATCTGCATGATGGGACCTGCAAGGATAATGAGTTTTTCCGCAAAGATTGATGCATCACGGAGTTCGTCGTTTGAAGCCTTGAATTTATCTTTTTCGTGGATTGCTCTGACGAATGCTTTCACAACTCTTGAACCGATAAGAGTTTCCTGAATGGAAGCGTTGAGCTTGTCATATTTCTTCATGAGCTTATGGAATCTCGGAAGTGCAAGGCTGCCTATGAATCCGAGAAGGATGAGCATGACGGGTGCTGCAACGGCAAAAACAATTGCAAGTTCGCTGTTGATAGCATTTGCCTTTGAGAATGCCATAACAAGCATAATCGGTGAACGCACGAACATTCTGATAACCATGGTGTAACCCATCTGAATGGTGTTCACGTCGGTTGTCATTCGTGTAATCAGCGAAGGAGTGCTGAATCTGTCTATGTTTGCAAATGAGAAGTCCTGAATTTTGGAGAAAATGGTGTTTCTCAGATTTGCGCCGAAGCCCATACCTGCTTTTGCCGCAACTCTTGCTGCGCCTGCACCTGCGATAAGAGAAGCGAGCGCCATGATAACCATTTTTCCGCCTTCGCGAAGGACATAGTCCGTACCTGCACCGCCGAGAATTCCCTTGTCAACCATGTCTGACATAACAAATGGAATCTGTGTTTCCATGTACACCTCGATTATTATGAGCAGGGGGCAGAGAAGTGAGAGCAGACGGTAGCCTTTGGTCTGCCTGAGAAGTGTTTTAATCATCTTTATCATCTCCGTTTCTTCTTCTTTTTTTCATTATTCTGAAAAGTTCTTTGTCGCTCATTCCGTCGGGCGAAAGATTGTCCGCAATCCGTGAAAGCATATCCGAAAAACCGGCTATTTCTTCGTCAGAAAATCCGCTGAACAACGCTTTGTCAACTCTGTCACATTCGGATTTAGCTGCAAGCAGGGTTTCTTTGCCCTTTTCGGTCAGCCGAAGACGGTTAATGCGGCGGTCATTTTCATCGGATGTTCTTTCGATGAATCCCGATTTGCTCATGCGCTTGAGACTTGTTGCGATTGAAGCGGGCGTAACCCCGAGAAAATCTGCAAGCTCTTTTTGTGAGCAATCGCCGTGTTCGTTCAGATATTCAAGAATTTCGGGCTGACCCCTGTAAAGCTTCATCCCCGAAAGGGAAGTTGAAATTGCATATCTGTGAAGCAGAGTTACCCTGCACATCTTTTTGACGGCTTCTTTGTATAATTTTGACATTTTTTCACCCCATATGTCAAATTGTTAAGCATTTAACAATTAATCGATTAACAATGTTTTATTTTAAAAGCTCTTAACTCAAAAGTCAAGAGCTCTTTTTATTTATTACATTTTAATATCGTTCAATGATTTGAAAACATAGCCGTTGTTTCGTGCATAATCGATGATGTTTCCGAGTGCTTCGGCGTTGTCTGGCGAAACTGAATGGAGAAGAATAACTGCGCCCGGATGAAGTCTTGCCGTTACTGTATCAAAAGCATATTGACCGCCTTTGGTGTTGTTTACATCCCAATCCGCATAGGCGCATGACCAGAAAACGGATGTCATTCCCATGGAGTCAACAAGCTCAAGTGCATTCTCGGTGTAAGAACCTTTCGGAAATCGGAAAAAACTGCTTGAATATCCGAAGTTTTCGCGCAGATAATTTTCGCAGTCAAGAATTTCATCTGCCATTCTCTGCCTTGAAATTTCCGAAAAATCGGGATGCTTTGCGGAGTGATTGCCAACGATATGCCCTTCGTTTATCATTCGTGAAATAAGTTCGGGTGAAGATCTGATATGGTCAAGAGTGCAGAAAAATGCGGCAGGAACTTTTTTCTCTTTCAGAGTGTCGAGAACTTTCTGAGTGCAGCCGTTTTCCCATCCGCAATCAAAGGTCAGATAAAGCACCTTTTTGGTTGATTTTGTGTCATAACACACGGCTTTGTATCCCGTGGATTCAAAATACGTCTGTGCGGTTTTTGAGATTTCGTGCGGTTCGCCGTTTTTGGCAACACCGTAGCTGTGTTCTTTCTTCTCGGTTGAAAGTTTTCTTGAATTTCCGGGGTCGTTGACGGTAAACTCCATCGGAGAAAAAGTTTTGTTTCTTTTGTCTTTAACCGATGCGCCTGCATTGGCATTTGTTTCTTCAAGTTTGTCGCTCTTTGAGCAGGCGGAAGTGAACACTAAAATAAAAATGACAAAAACCGTTAAAATTTTCTTCAAAAATAACACCTTGCTTTAAATGTTTATATCGGTTATATTATATCCCGTAAAAGAAAAAATATAATTTTTTAAAAAATTATGCAACAAAAACCGAAGTTTCCGACACTTATAGAACGAGAGTGGTAAGGAGGGTAATTTTGAGCGCTCAAATCAAAGAACTCGTAACACTTGCGAAAAACGGAGATGCCGAAGCATTCGGCGAACTGTATGAATTATATTATAAAGATATGTATTGTTATGCCTGCTATGTTACAGGCAGCGAATCACTTGCGCAGGATGCTGTTTCAGACGCTGTTTTATCCGCTTTTCGACAAATAAAAGCTCTCAAAAAAGCAGAGGCGTTCAAAGGATGGCTGTTTAAAATACTGTGCGCCTCCTGTAAAAGATATTACACGGAAGAACAAAAAAAGAAAACATTGGTATATCTCGATGACGAAAATGGGGGACAGCCTGAACCGATGAGTTTTGAAAGTGTTGAGCTCTCCGTTGAGCTGAAAAAAGCTCTCGAAGCTCTCTCATCGGATGAAAGGGAGATTGTTTTGCTCAGCGTGCTGGGTAATTATAAAAGTCATGAGATTGCCGATATGCTTGACTATCCGCCGTCAACCGTGCGTTCGAAGCTGAAGCGTTCACTCGCAAAGCTGAGAATTGCACTCGGCGAGAATTGAACGAAAGGAGGTCAGGATGATGAAGAATGATAAGCAGATGCTTGATATGCTCAGAAATGAGTTCGAAAAAAGCTCGGAGTCTGCGCAGATACCGCTGAAATTGCAAAAAGAAAGCATGGTTGCCATGCTGAAAAACGAAGAAATAAAAGAAACGGATTTTTCCGTTAAAACGGGGATGAACAAATCAAAGGTTATTCCGATCAGAAGAATGGCTGCCGCAGCCGCCATGCTGGCTGTTGTTATCGTCGGAGTTCTCGCAATGCGAGCAGACGGAGTCAAGGTTATCAAACGTGATACTTTCTACAAAAGCTATGAAGGTGCGCAGATTGTGAAAAGTGCGCAGAGCTATGAAGAAATCGAGGTTGCCGTTAAGGAGATTCTTGAAAAGGATAATAATGAACCTGCAGCTGCACCGCAGAATCCCACGGTTCAGACAGCTCCCGATAACAAAGAAACAACCAAACTTTATGAAGGATACCGTAATGCGGATGTTGCGGAAAAACAGACAACCGAAGCTGCGGAAACTCTTTATACGGCAAGCGCTTTCTTTGTTGGCGCAGATGCCGTGAAATCTGCGGATGATATCCATGCGGATATCGTCAGAATCAATAACGGATATGTTTATATCGTAACAACGGGCAAGAATCTTCAGACGGGTAACATGACCGAGCAGATAAAAACCGTGAAATTATCCTCCGACGGAGAAATGGAAGTTGTTTCAACGCTCACTCTTTCGGATAATGTTGTTGCAGGTGCATTTGAAGAATGCATTGAGATTTATATAAAGAACAATGTTCTGATTGCAATTCTCGGCAAGAATGATTTCAAAGCCGAATCTGTCACAAAAGCGGTTTATTATGATGTTTCGGATCCCGAAAATCCCGCAAGAATCCGTGAGCATTCTCAGGATGGCAAGTATCTCTTCTCTTCGCTTAACGGAAACTCGCTTTGCCTTGTTACCGATAAGCAGATTTCAATGTCGGATTCAGCGCTTGTTCCGTCATTCACCGTTGACGGAAAAACCGAAACCCTGAATGCCGAAGAAATCTTCATCTCGGTCAATGACCCTGAAGCCTCGTTTATTTTTATAACAACAACCGATATTTCGGCGCTCGATAAATCCGTTGGTCGCCTTGCGATTCTCGGAAGCGGAAAACAGCTTTATTGCTCCGAAAGTGCTATAACTGCGGCAAGAGAATTTGTTTCTGTTGACCCCGACGAAAACGGTCTGCATCCGAGTCTTACGGAAATTTACCGTTTCAATGTCAACGGCTCGTCAATTTCGCTTGCAGGCTCATATATTATTGAAGGCACGCTCGTTGGCGGAGTTTCCGTCAGCGGCGAAAAGAAATTCATGACTGCGGTTTCAACCGTTGCGGATTCAACAAATATCTGTATTCTTGACAGCAATATGGAATTCGTCAGCGGTCTCAGACAGATTATGCCGCAGAAAAAAATCAGCGGTGTAAGATATATCGGAACCAAAGCCTATATTTCTTCGGGCGACGAAACCGTGACCGTTGATTTCTCAAAACCCGAATCTCCCGAAGTTGCAGGCGCAATCCCGTCAAAACTTTTTGCAGGCAATCTCTATGAGATTTCATCATCAGAGCTTCTCGGAATGAATGCTGATGAAAACGGTGCGGTCACATTCCGCCTGTTTGATGTCAGCGATTCCGCAAATCCTTCCGCAATTGCCGAATATACTCTTTCCGAAGAATACAAACCCGTTTTGTCTGCTGACGGCAGAAGCGTTATGGTTGTTCCTGAAAAGGGAATCTTCGGAATTCCCGTTATTATCAATGACAGCGAAACCGATTCCGATGTTTCGGCATATCTTCTCTTTGGCGTTTCTCAGGGGGATATCGTAAATCTCGGATTGCTCCGCCACGATGAACATTATGTCGGCGATGCGGCGGTCAGAGCTGTTTGTGTTGATAACACGGTCTATACTGTTTCGGGCGAAAAAATATCCGCTTTTATGCTCGAAACATTCGAAAAAACCGCAGAGTGCGGTATAAGATAACAGAACATTCGCCAACCCCTTGTTATATATACATTATATATGGCTTTTCGGATGGATGGGGAAGGTGAGTTCTTATAAATATGACCCGTTCCTTGGGGAAGGAGCGGGTCGGGGGAAATGGTAGCGGGGCGGAGTGTATCGGCACAATACACTCCGCCGAACTGTATCACAAATCGTCGGCATCCTGAATCGGTCTTGAATCGTCATAGGGCGTGCCTGTGTAACTGCCCAGAACATCGGTGTGAATTTCATCTTCGTCAATATCATATCCGCGATTTATTCTCTCTTCGGCAAAGTTCCATTGTGCCTTGTATTCCTTCTTCTTGTCAAAAAAATTGAATGACATCTCAAAGCTCCCTTCAGATATATTGTTAATATATTTCCCGCCGTAAATCGTAAAATACAAAAATCTGTCAAACATTATGTGTTTTGCATTAATCTTATTGGCAAATATAGTGACTTGACAAAAACAAATCTTGTGTGTAAAATTATATTCGTAATAAACAATAAAGCAGTATGCACAAAATTAATTAAAGGATGGTATTAACATGAAAAAGACAGTTTCCATGTTGCTCGCAATCATCATTGCAGCAATCACAATCTGCACATTTGCAACATCAGCATTTGCAAATCCTGATGAAACAACAACCACAACTGCAGCTCTCATCACAGATCCCGATGACGGCAGACTTAATCCCACAACTACAACTACAAAAGCAACAACAACCACAACTACAACAAAAGCAACAACAACCACAACTACTAAGGTTGCTGAATCCACAACCACAACAACAAAGGCTGCAGATGAATCAACATCAGCAACAGAAGCAACAACCAAGCCCGCAACAACAGACGAAGTTGTTACCCTTAAGCCCGGTCAGACTGTTATCGATGAAGGCACAACAAAGGCTCCCACAACAAAGAAGCCTGCAACAACAAAGAAGCCCGCTGCAAACATCTCCGCAATCCCCAACACAGGCAGCAGCGCAGTTGCTCCCGTAATTGCTCTCCTTGCTCTCGCAGCAGGTACAGTAGCAGTTGTTAAAACAAAGAAAGAAGACTAATTAAAAGTCATATAGTCAAAGCTCCCTTTTCGGGAGCTTTTTCTTTTATATAAATGATGTTTCGCCCCGAAAACATATAATATCGGATTAAAAACTGACTTTTTTCAAAAACATTCTATAATTCGATTAAAGATATAAGACGGATATATTGTTCAGCGATTGAAATATATACACATTATATTGTGTAGATTTAATTACCGCAAAATGAAACACTCGGATTCGTTGAGAACAAGAGTAAAAAACTTTGAAAAAAGGTGTTGACAAATGCGGATGGATTTGATATTATATCGGAGCGCTCTGAACTACAGCAGCGCAACGCACCTTGAAAATTAAACAACGATTGATAGAAAAAATACCCTTGAAAATTAATTTGAGTAGTACTTTC
>JAZRJH010000258.1:0-16570 GCA_045645685.1 Acutalibacteraceae bacterium | reverse complement strand
CCGATATGCTTGAAGGACATTATACCATTCCCGTAACAGAATTTGAGTATAAAGGATTTCAGATGAGAGTTGCCGACGGCGGCGAATATCCCAAAAAGTTCGGCATTGTCGGTTATAACGATGAAACAAAAGAAATTGCGTATCTTTGGTTTTATGACCCTGATAGAGATTTCCTCGCAGGTCCTGTTGTTGATAAAGAACAAGCAATGGTTGAGTTTGTTGAGAATAATTTCAAATTATAAATGAGAAAAGCAGTCAATATTTTTATGATGTTGCCTGCTGACTTTTGAAGATTAAAAAGTAATCTTGCTTTTTTCTCGTATGATAATTATAATTATGAGTATAAAAGGAGGTACGCATTGTGTTAAACAAAATAAGTACTTCAGAAGGAATCCGCAGTTTTGTTGCAAACTTCAAAAAGCAAAACAGCGAGCAGAACGATTACAACGTTGATTCCTCTGAAACGAAACAAGTGATGTTAATTTGATGATTTATAAAGGTGCTGCACGGGATTTTTCACTCCCGGAGAATGTGTTGTGACCTTTATAATACAGCTTCGGGATGAAGCTTGATATGCTGATAAAACCTTGGTGAAAAATCCCTATGCAGATTTAATGTTTAATCTGTATTTAAAAATTTCATCCGAGGTGTTTAGTATGAAAAAAACAAAAGCAAATAAATTATCAAAAACCAAGTATATTCTTTTCCTTTTAAAGCCTTATTGGAAATACGGTAAAGGGTATATTATTACCGTTTTACTTATGTCTGTCGCACTTCAGCCTATAGCTGCATATCTTACGGCAATTTTACCTCAAAAGGCTATTGATGCTGTTATGAACGATACTCCTCTCAAAGAGGTTATTTTCATAATCATCACGTTCACTCTGTTTATTGTTTTGGTTTCTGCACTGGAAAAAGTTATCCAAATGGCATATACCCAAATGACACTCGTAAAGGTCAGCAATAAGATCAAAAATGATGTCAACAAAAAAGCACTGTTCACGGATTTCAAGTACTATGACCGTCCCGATTTCTTTGTTAAATTCATTTTCGCACAGGACAACTATCCTATTCATGCTCAGAATGTTGTGATGATTCTTCCCGATGTTCTGCGTGGAGTTGCAACGGTAATTGCCATGGTTGCCATTATTGCAACAACGGGTCCTGTACTGCTTGGAATTACAGCGTTTTTTGTTATATTGAATGCCATTGCAGGACTTCCTATCATAAAACCGACAGCAGATTACGAAGTAAGTCTTGCCGATGCATGGCGCCCGATGGAATATTCAAGCAGGGTTCTGAAAATTAAAGAAAACGCAGCTGAACTGCGTGCATCAGGTGCCGGATTGAAACTTTTAAACTCAATTAATTCGGCAATGAACAACTTCCAAAAAACATATAAACAGTACATTAAAAAAGTTGCACCTTTCCACCTCTTACAAGGAGCTGTTTCTCCCATTCAAGCTGCTTGTATTCTTGCATATATTATATTTTTTGTTATCGCCGGTGATAAATCACAAATAGGATTATATGCATCACTTACCGTAGCTTCAACAGCTTTGGCTTCAAGTCTGAACGATGCCGCAGGCAGTATAATTCAGATGATTCAATGTATAGCAAATGGTGAAAAAATCGCAGAATTCTTTGAAGCTGAATCGGAAATTGAACCCAATAACGATAAAGCGTTGTCTGCTCCCGAAGAAAATTATGAAATTGAATTTAAAAATGTTTCGTTCGGATACGATGACAATTCTATGCTGTTCAAAGATTTCAATCTTCATATAAAACCCGGACAGAGAATAGCTATTGTCGGCGAAAACGGTGCAGGTAAAACAACATTAACCAAACTGTTATTACGTCTGTACGATGTAAATAACGGTGAGGTGCTTGTTAACGGAAAGAATATAAAAGATTATGACATTCATCTGTTAAGGCTGAATACAGGCGTAGTATTTCAGGACATTCGAGTTCTTGCAATGAGTCTGCGTGATAATCTGACGGTATATAACGATGTGTCAGACGAGAAATTGTATGAAGTACTTGACAAACTCGGTTTAAGTGAGGTTCTCAAGAAAGCAAACGGAAATCTGGACACGATGGTTTCTCGTGAGTTCACAGAAGACGGTATCTCTCTTTCCGGCGGTGAAGCACAGAAACTTATGCTTGCAAGATTATTTACTGATACTTTCGGAATGCTGATACTTGATGAGCCTTCATCTGCTCTTGACCCGTTATCCGAAGTTAAATTAATGCAAAACATTCTTGATATATCCAACACAGCGACAACGATTATGATTGCTCACCGTCTTTCAACGGTGCGAGATTTTGATTGTATTTACCATATTGAGAATGGAAAAATCATTGAAAGCGGAACGCATGATGAATTGATGGCTAACAATGGCAAATACTACGAAATGTTTGTCAAGCAAGGCGAAAACTATCAGAACTAAAGTATCTAAGACAGAATAGTATGCGAAATGTACCCGATATCAATGATTACCAAAACGATGCGTTAGGTATTCTGCCTTTCTGTGTTCATGCCCGATATTGGGTTGATTTCTATGGCAAATGGTTTGAACAAATCGAAAGCGCAGGCGATTACGAAGCGGTTGTGGAATGATAAATCATTAAAAACGTCCTATGTTTGCGGTGCTTGTGCGTTATAATTAATAACAGGATATTCATAAATGCAAGGAGGCGCGATGTTCTTTTATGGCGTTATCAAAAAGATTTATTAAAATCGGATTGGTTGTTTTAATTGCAATCGGTTTATTCTGTGCTTTGATTTTCGGCGGTGTTATTGTTTTTGATCATTCAGCAGTTTTAAATTCGGAAGAACTTCATTGGAACGGCAATACATATATCAGTTGTTCGGGAATGTATTCCGAAGGTAAAACCATAGCAAAGACGGCAGACGGAAAATGGGAAATAAATGAAGTTAAAGAAGATCCGTCTCATACTTTTGTTGTTGTGCGCTCTTTCCTTGACGATTCGTTATATGTCCGCAAAGATTACCATATTCCGAAATCGGGAGATGCTGTAACAGTTTATCTTGGCGGAAATAAAATCGAGGATCCGTCTTTTCTTGATGCGATTTCGCAAATATATTCTTCTGACGAGGATACAGTTGAGGTTACTTCCGCCGATATTCATCTGAAAACGGATACTCAGGATATGAGAAGTGTTCATGTCGCTTTTAACGATTGTCCGATTGCTGTCTTTATGGAATGTTTGGGCAAAATTGACGGTAAATGGATTGTTATAACAGAACCGACTAACCAATTAGAAGTAAATGATAACGGCGGCATAGGTATTCCATACAAAACCGAATGTCAGAAAATCAACCCAAAACATATACCGATTCTTGAAAAACACTTCAATTAGGTATTTATACTTTTATAATTCAAAACAGCTCTTTACAAAATGTAAGGAGCTGTAACATTTTTAAAATATTTTTTTAAATTTTGTACCCGATTTGCCGAGTCCGTTCGTTGTATATATTGATACTGGAAAATTGTCATAATCAAAGGAGAAAAGATGTTATCACTTTATTTAAGTCTGATTGAAAACGAAACAGAAAAAACCAAGTTTGAAGCTGTTTACTATACATACAGAAAGCAGATGTTTTTGCTTGCTAACTCAATTTTAAACAGTAAACAGGATGCGGAAGATGCAGTACACGATGTTTTTTATTCTGTTGCATCTTCACATATGGATATTATAAAAAATGCAAAAAACGAAACGGATATAAGAAACTATCTTCTTAAATCGGTAAAGAACGCTTCTGTAAGTCTGATAAGAAAAAGAAAAGTCAGAACAGATTATCAGGAAGAAATAATCGCCAATATCTCTGTTCCTGATGATAAACAGTTTATTGATGAGATTTGTCAGAAATTGGATTATGATGATATTACGGAAGCTATGGACAGCCTTGATGACAAGTACCGAGAGGTTCTTTATTATCATTTTGTTCTCGGTTTGACAATACCTGAAACAGCAAAAATCCTTGATAGAAAAACCAATACTGTACAAAAGCAATTGGTGAGAGGAAAAAGCAAACTTTTGAGTAAAATTGCCGAAAAAGGAGGAATGAGGAATGCCGATAAATAAAGATGAACTTTTTGAAATATTCAGAAGATACGAATCTGAAAAATATTCAGAAGTTCCTCAAAGTGAAGAAGAAATTGACTGCGAATTTTCCGAAGATTTTGAAAAGAAAATGGCTGAACTTATAAAAACGGCAAACACATCGCAAAAACACCTGACTAAAAACACTAACACCAGCTTCAAAAAAATTCTTATTGCCGTTGCAATATTTGCTGCTTTGATTTCTGCAAATTTTGTTGCATTGGCGTGCGGGTTTGACACCGTTTCAATACTTAAAGATTGGGGAAACAATCTGACAAAGATGGTTGTCGGAGAAAAAGCGGAATACAAGGGAATCAGTATTATTAAAGAAAAAGAAAGCACGTACTTCGATTCAATAGACACCTTCAATAAAGAAACCGATTATCATATTTTATATCCGACCGTTTATCCCGAAGGAGCAGGATTGAAGGAAATTGCAATTGTCGGCTCATACGATGCCGATTATAACTATGTTGCAAGCTATGAATCGATAGTGTTTATTGCAAACACACCGCAGATAACCGTTACAATACACACCAATGAAGACTACCCTAAACATTTCACTGATGATCCTAATGCGGAAATAAAAGAAATCAACGGTCTTGTATGTTATATTTCAAGAATGGAAGATGTCATCCAATGTTCTTTTATTCACAACAGTTTTACTTATGTTATCAAAGCACCAAACGATGAAGATTTAATAACCATAATTGAAAACCTGAAAGAAAACAGATAAAAAAGGAGCGTACAGTATGAAAAAAGCACTTAAAGTCACAGCATTGATAATTGCAATTATTTCAATGTTTACCCTGATTGCATCAGCACAGGATAAAACAATTGAATGGAATTACGGCTATGAATACTCGGAAACATACAGTTACGGCGGCGAGCTGAAAATCGGCAATAACAAAGTGGCACCCGTCAGCAAACCCAAATGGTATGAGACTGGTGACTTTCGTTCAGAATATGTTTACTATGAATTTGATGTTGAAAAAAGCGGTTATTACAGCATAGATATTCTCGGAGATTTATATTATACGCATTATATGCCTGCTGTCTCTCAGGATATCAGAGACGGTGTTGTTTACGGTGAAAAAGAATATCTTTTTTTGGATGATTACCGTTACAGCGTTTATCTTGAAGAGGGCGATTGCATATTCGGAATTGATTTCTTCATCTATGAACCCGCTTTCCCTGACGGTGATTACAGCGGCGAACTCAACATAGAGTTTATCGCCGAAAAAATAACCGATGTACAAATTGATGATGATTATCTTGAAGACATCATTTTCGGATACCATATTGACCCTGAATATGATGAAAACAATACAACCTACATCCCTGCAAAGGGCAGAATTGTTTTTGAAAACGGAAAAGAATATGAGTTTAATCAGTATCTTGATATAGAATATCCCGATGACATTGCTCCCGGAGAAAGCAAAATCACATTCGTTATTGATGATTTCAAAAAGGAATATACGGTTCTGATAAAAACCGTTGATGATTACATAGAAAACATTGAAATAGACAATATCGAAGAGGTTGCCGTTGTTACTCAAACATTCTTACCCGACGTTGCTTATTCGCCTGACGTTTATTACAATCTTATTGTGACCAAACCCGACGGTACAAAGATAACAGAAGAAGATGTTTATTATATTTACGATATTCAGCTCAAAGGGGAGAAAAGCCTTACAATATGGTTTGATCATATTCAGGACGATGACGGTAAATGGTATTTCGTTGCCGAAGCCGGTTATAAAGAATATCTTAAAGTTCCCTGTAAATCCGTCCCTGCATCATTTGAGCAGAATTATATCCTGTTCATTGGAAAGGTTGCCGAATACACTTTTGTTATGATTGATGAATTTTCGATGTATATATCTGATGCATTCGGATTATTATCCGGATTGAGCATTGCAGAAAGATCTGAAAGCTTTTCAGATGCATTTGCTTCAATCGGTAATTGTTATTCTGAAATATATAATCTTACAGAAATGTTTGTGGATTATGTGAAATGAGAACAATCCGCCTCGAATTTATTATCTCAATAACAAACATTTAAATTAAAATTCAATTAAAAGGAGACAAAAAATGGCAATGATTTTATCAAAATTATTCGCAGGAATAATGTCAGTAGTTGTGATGCTTTCCGGTATGTTCCCTGCGCTTTTTGGCGGAGAAGTATTTATTGATCCGACCAGCGCAAATGTATTATCCATTTCGGAAATCAGTTTCACAGGAATTGAAGAACCTATGGTCATAACAGATTATGAAACTGCCTTGAAGCATTTTGATTTTGAAGAAAACGGAGAACTCAATGAAAGATTTTTTGAGGAATCCAATCTTGTTGTGATTCCCGTTACAATTCCCAATTCAGTATGCAAAGTTTTCGTTGAATCAATCTCGGTTAATAACGATAAAGTTACTGTTAAATACAGTGTTGTGCGGGACGGATGTATCGGATTAACGGTTATGTCGGCAGAAATAATTATGATTGCGGTTGATAAGAATGTTAAAGAGGTTGAAGCAACAGAAAAAAGCGTAACAGTTCCGTTTTGCGTTCATTAATAGCATAAACAGCAGGCAACATCGCAAAAGATGCTGCCTGCTGTTTTTTATAGTTATGCTTTTCAACTGATAATCAAGCAAATTGCAAAAAATAATGTAAATGACAAAAAGATTGCAGATGTTAATCCGAATTTTAACCATGATACATCTTTTTTATGTTCTCAATTGCTTTCAAAAAAGCCAGAATGCCGATGCTGCAAGAAATCACAATAGTAACAAACGAAAAAACGAATACAGAAAATGAGTGTTGCATTTTTATTCCCCTTCCATATCAATATAGAAGTTGTTGTAAACTGCACTGGGAATTTTATAATCTTCAACAACAGTTAAATCGGCTTCGGGATTCATAATGACATAGTAATGATTCGTGGTTACAGCTTCGCCTTTGTCAATGAACTTCAATGCAACGGCTACATCATCTGAAATTCCGTCTATTGCATAGACTTCAGCACGAAGGTTTTCGGTTGAAACGGTTTCGGAAAGCTCACTGCCGACCCATGTTTCCCAACCTGCCGTTACGGTAACATCAGAGATTTTTTCACCTATCTTATCATCTGGAACAACTCTTCCTCTGTCGTATGTCGAGAATGGACCTTC
The DNA here is from genome assembly GCA_045645685.1 of Acutalibacteraceae bacterium. Lineage (GTDB taxonomy): Bacteria > Bacillota > Clostridia > Oscillospirales > Acutalibacteraceae > CAG-177. The sequence continues at coordinate 9,274 of JAZRJH010000258.1, read as the reverse complement.
ATCAACTTCATAGAAATAACGTCTTATAAGTCCTAAATTATTATCAGAGATAACTTCTGTGATTTCGGTGTTAAGTGCAGCAGAAAGATCCAACTCTCCTTTTGCTTTTGTAGTTGACAAATCAGGTTTTTCAAAAGATTTGCAAGACGACAATATGATTACGAAAGATAATGATAATGCTAATAAAGTTAAAACTTTTTTCATTATGTTTCACCTCATAAATTACTATAAAAAAATTATGAAATCAAATCCACTATGTAATATGCCAGATTTACTGAATTATCGGTTTCATCGGCATAATAAACACTTTGTCCGTCTGAACTGTAAATATAAAAATACTTGTCCATAAATACAATTTCAGCAGAAGAACTGTCGTCATAATTCAATTTCACAATGTAACTGCCGCCGAACATTGTCTGATAATCAACAGCTTCGGTATATTGTATGTCGGAGATATATGATAAAATTTTCTCTTTCTGTTCTTCGGTTACCGTTATCGGCTTTTGGTCAAGAAGCAACCTTGTACTGCTGTTAACCTCAATTGATGAAATTTCTTTGCTTAAAACATCTTCTAATCTTATTTCGATAATTCTTCCTATATCATCCGTAACAGCAACTGTATCAGAAACCTTTGTTGTATTATCGGTTATGACATCTGATGTTTCGCCTTCGGAATCCAGATCTGATTCTGAAACAACAACTTCAATATAGTTGTTTTCGTCATTCAGAATTTCCCACGAATAAACATTATAATCCGTTTTGAATTTGTTATAATAATCAACATTTTCATCAAGCGGTAATTCAACGTGAGATAAAAGCGGATACACTTTATTTTCGGGCGTTACGGCGATTTCTCTGTAACCACCCACATAGAAAAAAGCCAATTCACTGTCAGGATTTTCTTTGAGCGCATTTGTCAGTCTGCCCCAGGCTTCACCGTGTGCTGAGGTAGTGAATTTAATCTTTCCGTCCACTTTGAACAATGAAACCGATCCGACAATATTATCATCAATCATAATCGGAAGAGTAAGATTGTCGAGTACAAGTATGTTCGTTTCGCCCAGACAAACAGGACTGTAACCCTTGGTTGCAATTTTTATGGGTATATCAAATGCCTGATATTCTATTGCGGTATTACCTGCAATTATATTTTTGTTTTCTTCGATGAAAGTCTTTATTTCTTCGTCGGTATAAGCAGTATTTTCAAAAACAATTCCGCTGTCATTTATTACCTCTAAATTGTTCATCCCGCCATACTGTTCTGTCGGATGAGTTGTGGGTTCAATAGCAGGTTTGTTTGCGCCTCTTGTTCCGAGAACAACAGCGGTCAAGATGATTGCAAACGCAGCGGCAATTGCCATATATTTGTAAACTGAAAATGATTTCTTGTTACTCGGAACAAAATAAGCTTCCGATATCAAATCATCATCAACTAAATTTATAGCCTCATTCAATATTTTGGTCATATATTGTATCCCTCCTGTTCAAGAAATTTTTTGAGCTTTTTTCTCATTTGAAATAGGATGTTTGATACTTTTTCTTCCTTGAACTTATAATCGGCAGCTATATTTTTAACGGAGTCATAGTACCAATATCGGCGTAAAAATATGTTTCTGTGAGTTTCGTTCTGCTTTCTTAAAAACGAACTGATAAGTCTTCCGAGCTCAGCGATATCATAACTGTTTTCAATGTTTGCTGATGAAGATATGCATTCCTGCAACTCATCAATGGAAATCAGCATTTCGGGTTTTCTCTTTTGGGCGGTTAAATGTTCCAATCTTTTGAAAGACAGATTTTTAACAATTCTGCACAGAAAAGCAGAAAAATTATTCGGTCTCGCATCGGGTATAGAATTCCAGACCGTTAAATATGAATCGTTAACACATTCTTCGGCGTCATAATTATTATTCAAAATGTTGTTTGCCAAGTGATTGCAGAGTTTACCGTATTTTACATCAGTTTCTTTTATAGCGATTTCGGAACGTTCCCAATACAAACTGATTATTGATATATCGTCCATTTTGTTCTCCTTTCCTTTTGAGGATCCTCAACTATATGTACGATTTTTTTGCCGAATCTTTTAAAACTTCTCAAAAAAATATTTCACTATGTTTATAATAATCAAAAACCGTCATCATTGCAAATATAACAATGCTGATAAAAAGTCATATCATTTAGAGTATACAAAGGAAACTTACATTTAACGTACACATAAGTTATTACTTAAGCGTTACAGAGCCAACATATATAATACTATAGATGTTGGAATATTGCTAAAATTATAACTTTACTCTAAAAATCAGTTTGAGAAATACAACTAATTAAATTGTTAAGATTTGAATATATGAAAAATTTTAAAAGTTGTCTCATTTTGTATGCGAGACAACTTTTTTGAGTTATAAGGTTAATTGAACTGTCATAATTAGTTCAAATGATTAAGACGAATGGGGTGGTTGTACAAAAGAAAAATTTAAAACAACACGATAGGAAGGAGGTGAGAACAATATTTATCGAAGAGCTTTATTATGACAACATCTCGGTTCAGGAGCTCAGCCTGAAGGGAGACAAGGAGTACAGAAAACAGCTGGCGACTTTGTGCGAGCTTGAGGCTTATTTGAATGAACGACTTAAGGGTAAGTATTTGACTGCTTTCCAAAGATTCGGAGAAGCGTGGAATGGAGTTAACAACGAAACAAACAAAAATTACTTCATCGAAGGATTTCGTCTCGGAGCTTTATTTGCGTATGAGGTATTCTGTCACGAGAGTAAATTAACAAATAAGGAGAATTAAAATGATAACATTATTAGAACGTTGGAAGTCCAAGAATTTCGCTGACGAAATGATTTTACGTGAGATGCATTTTATATTAACTGCAACTCAAAACGGCGAGGATTTTTTCACTTGCGATGAGAGCGGAAACAAAATAAAATATTGCGTTCCATACAAAAAAGACTTAGCTCAAGGACAAAAAACGGGAATTTGCTACTCAGAAGAAGTAGCTTTGTCTGCAATCAAATATGTGCTTACCGAGTATGCATATATGCTTTTGTCCTGGTTTAGGCAAGGTGATGATGAAATAACTTTTTCACTTAAATTAAAAGAACCAATTGCTTATGCAGATTATGTGATGACAATCAAAGAGCGAGACAAAGAACATCGTACAGTTCACAGATACCGTGATTTGTTAAAGAGGATTAATGAGCAAATCGGTCATATAAGACTCGATAAACTTACCTGTGAACACTTGAATAAGTTTTATTTTAAGCTTGAAGAACCTGGGGTTAATAAACGCACCGGTGGTGCATTGAGTCCCAAAACAATCCGTGAGCACCACAGGCTGATTCATGTTATTCTTGCACAGGCTCAAAAAGAGGGGATTCTCAAACGAAATGTTGCCGACATGGCCTCTCCTCCAAGTGTTCCTGACAATGAAGTCGAGGTTATTCAGCTGGATGAAATGAGAAAAGTCATTGAACTGTTAGATACGGAACCTTTGATTTGGAAAACAATAACCAATGTAATGCTGGCAACAGGTGCGAGACGCGGCGAAGTGATGGGATTGCATTGGAGAAATGTTGATTTTGACACTTCTGTTATAAAAATTGTTGACAATATGCAATATACTCCTGAGAGAGGCGTGTATATAACTACAACTAAATCAAAAAAATCAAGAACGGTTAAAGTTCCTCAGTATGTTGTGGATTTACTTAAGGAATTGAAGATGGAACAGGATAAAATGAAAAAGATTCTGGGTGATGATTGGTATGACACAGGACTTTGTTTTGTTGGTGATTACGGAAGAAGAATGCATCCTGATAGTATCACACAGTGGTTAAAAAAATTCTGCAAAAAACATGATATAAAACACATTCATCCGCATAAATTCAGGCATTCAATATTAAGTTTGCTGGTTAATCAGAATGTCGATGTTGCAACAGTCAGTGGCATGGCAGGACACAAACACATTTCAACAACAGAGAATATATATGTTCACCAAATGAACACTGGAATTGATATCGCAAGTTCGGTTGTTGACAGAACACTTTACGACGGATTGAAGAAATAATTCAGGAAAAATTTAATTGTTGACAAAAAGTTGACAAATTAACTTGATTTTGCAGAAATGCAAAAAAAGAAAAAGCCTTGAAATCGTAATGATTTCAAGGCTTTCTGTTGGTTGCGGAGAGAGGACTCGAACCTCTGGCCTCCGGGTTATGAGCCCGACGAGCTACCAACTGCTCTACTCCGCGATATCTGTTTTTCAAGTGCTTTATTATTATACACGCATTTGAGAAAAAGTCAATACATTTTTAAAAATTTTTTTGATTTATTTTTATTATACTGCATTTTGCATAAAAATATTCCTGCTTTTTTGTTAGTAACAGAAGTCAAAATTCCGTTGATTGACATCGAAATAAATGTTATATTATATATTGATATATTTATATAAAGAAATATACAGGGAAAAGAGATGATTCAATGGCTGCTGCAGTCAAAACAACAGAATCGGTTAACCGAGAACAGAAAGTTGTGCATGAAGAGAAAAAATATGTCCGTCCGAGAGAAATTGCGGCATATGCTTTAACATCCTACGGCATCAATAACCTGACAAGCTTCATCGGTTCAACCAAGCAGTATTTTATGATGAGCTTTCTCGGACTTTCAGGTACAGCATACGGCCTTATCAATACAATCTCAACAATCTGGGATGCCCTTGACGACCCCATATCGGGCATCGTTATTGACCGGATGAGAACAAGATGGGGCAGACTTCGTCCGTTTTTGATGATGTCAATGCCGTTCTGGGCAATTTCTTCAATACTTTTTTATCTTGTTCCGGGTTCAATGTCAACAGCGCAGACTTTTATTTATGCTCTTGTTACAACCATAATTTACGGAATCGGATTTTCGTATCTCAGCGGTTGGGAACTTCTGCTCTATAACATAACTCCGAACACAAATGAACGAAGTACCCTGATTGCGACACAGAAATTCGTGAACCTTTTCACATGGCTTCCGTCGCTCGTGTCTGTGTTTGTTGACTTCGTTCCGTCGGTAACCAAAAATAAGGTTACTCAGCCTGAAGTTTACGGCGGATTTTCAATATTCTTTGTTCTTGTTGCGGTTGCGGGATGTGTCTACGGTTTCTTCCGTATGCGCGAAAGAGTTACCGTTGCTGATAAAGACGAGATAAAGCAGGTCAGCTTTTTTAAATCCGCAAAGTCCATTCTCACTTGCAGACCGCTTGCTGCATTGCTCATTTCCAACTTCTTTGGCGGAATCAAGGGCGTTGGCGGTGCATCTGAGGATTTCTTCTGGCTTAACTGCACGGGCAAACTTTCTAACAGACTTCTTTGCAGTTTGTTCACGGGTATTCCGAACTACGTAATCACACCCGTTGCTCCTGCGATTATAAAAAAGTTCGGGCTCAGAACAACCGCTGTTTCGGCAGGTATTTTCAGCGGTATTGCTTACACACTTCTTTATTTTATAGGATACAAACCCACTGGAAATTATTGGCTCGATTTTGTTATTGTCACAGTCGGACTTACAGTCTGCGGACTTCCCAACCATATTATGGGCGTGTGCGATCCGCTTCTTAACGGTGATATGTATGACTATCTTGAATGGAAGAACGGCATCCGTAACGAAGGTATCGTAAATGCTGTTTCGGGATATGTAAAGAAACTTTCTTCAAGTGTTCATGCACTTCTTGCAGGTGTTGTTTTTGACTGGATCAAGTTCACACCGCAGAAAGATGTTTTCGGAAATATTGTTCCGCATACAGATCCTAAAGTTCTTAAAGGAATCTGGGGAATCTTCTGCCTTGCACCTGCTTTTGCAAGATTCGGCTACGGTCTGTCACTCCTTCTTTTTAATGTTCACGGAAAAACAAAGGAACGTATGCTCATTGAACTTGAAAAGCACAGAAATTCAAGAGCTGAAGCAAAAAAACAAGAACTTATTGCAGATACGGAGAATAATAATGATTGATTTTAAAAAGATAAATATTTATTCCGATTCACCGGCAGGACAAAAAGCGGCAGAACTTTTTTCGGAAGAAATGAGAATGAGAACTTCCGACACGCCTGAAGTTGTTGCAGATATAAAATCTGCAAATTTCAGATTTATCACCGTTTCCGATATTCCCAGAGACGGCTTTGATATCTCTGTTGATAACGATGCGGTCACGGTTTTTGCGAGCGGAATCAGAGGCTTTATTTATGGCTTCGGTATGTTTCTTCGCAAACTTGTGTCTGTTTGCGCAGTGCCTTCGCTTGCTGAAAACATAACGGGCGAGTACCGTGCGGATAAAAGTATCAGAGGTCATCAGGTTGGTTACAGAACAACCCCCAATACCTATGATGCCTGGTCATACGAAGATTATCGCAGATATTATCTTGATATGATGTACTTCGGAACAAACACCGTTGAACATATTCCTTATGGAAGAGGCGTGTCAAAAAGAAACCGTCTTATGAAATATGATGAAGAAGAATTCCTTGTCAGGGCAACCGAAATGGCGGATGAATTTGATCTTGATGTTTCTCTCTGGCATCCGAATAACGACGGCGAAACCGTTTCCGAAGCGGCAGAGAGAAGAGGAAGGCTTTATGAAACAATTCCCAGACTCGATGTTGTTTTTCCGCCCGGCGGAGACCCCGGTGAATTCTATCCTGATGAATTCGTAAAGAGATGCAAGGAGATATCCAAAGCACTCAAAAAATCCCATCCGAATGCCCAGATGTGGCCTTCTGCCCAGCAACCGCACTCAATTCCCACATGGGGTGAAGAGTTTATCGAAGAAATGGAAAAACTTCCCGATGAGATTGACGGCGTAATCCACGGGCCGAATCATGCCTTTGACCTTGAAACTCTTCGCCGCAGACTTCCGTCAAAATACCCGATAAGACTTTATCCCGATATCACTCATAACGTAAGATGCGAATATCCCGTGCATTTTGACAGAGATGACTGGCATTTCGCTTTAACAACGGGTCTGAGCCGTGAATGCACCAATCCCAGACCCCGTGAATACCGTCAGATACACCGTCTTACACGCCGCTACGTTGTTGGTTCTGTCAGCTATTCCGAAGGTGTAACAGATGATGTCAACAAAGCCGTGTGGGCCGATATGGACTATAACCCCGACTGCGATCTGAGAACAACTCTGCTTGACTACAGCAGACTGTTTTTCTACGGTGCGGATGCGGAAAAAATTGCCGACGGAATTCTTTCTCTTGAACTCAACTGGCAATGCGACCCTGCCGAAAATCCGACCATTGACAGAACTCTTGAAACATTCAAAGAGCTTTCAGCTGAATATCCTTTCCTTAACGAAAACTGGAGATTCCTGCAGCTTCTCACGAGAGCAAAATGTGACTGGGTTATTCGCAGAAGAAGGCTTTTTGAGCTTGACCTGATTAAACTTGCCGAAAAAGAAATCAATAACGGCAACCTTGATGCTGCCCGAAAAATCCTTGAAACAGATTATGACGGAAAATATAAGAGTGAGCGTGAAGACATAACCGCTCTTTGTGCCAAACTTTTTGACCTTATCGGTCTGCAGAGTGATATTGAAAATTACTGCGCCGATAATTGGGAGAGAGGCGCAATCCTCGAAACCATGGATTTGCCCGTAACGGACAGAAAATGGCTTCTTGGCAGACTCGACTATGCTTCTGAAAAAGAAAATCCCGAAGAAATCATGAAATCTGTTATCAACAGAAACAAAGTGCGCAGCGATGAATATTATTTTTCTGTTGCACTCAACGGACTTGAAGAATGCGGCGTTGCTCAGACGGGTGAAATCTATATGAATTTCCAGGGCGACAGACCGAATGTGAACACGGGCGCAATGCCTACTGCGATGTTCAAGGTTTACGATAATCTTACCTTTAAATGTAAGGTCGGCGGACTTGATTATGACGGCGATTATAAACTTAAAATAACATTCATGAGCAAGAAAAACGAAGCTCTTAAGGGTCATAAGATTACAGCAAACGGTGTCGTTATTTATGAGGGCGCTCAGTTTGGCAACGGAAAAGATGCAGAATTTGATGCCCTTATGCTTGCCCCCGATTTTGAAACCGCCGAATATGTGATTCCCCGTGATGTTATTCATAACGGATGTGTTGACCTTGAATTCAGCGAACCATTTATGGGCGTTATGTTCAGTGAATTCTGGATTACCCATGATTGATTCTTGAAAAATTTTCAGTTTATGGTATAATAATCCGAAAAAAGAAAGGATGATTTATTATGTGGTTTGCAATTAAATCTGTTGTTTCAATTATTATTTCCGCATTGCTTACGGTTTTTCCGGGAAGTGCATTTCTTGAAAGTTTTGATGCGCTTCAGCTTGCAGAGAAAAATGATAACTGCCTTCTGAATGCGGCTATTATGTCCGATATTCATATCGATGTTGAATGGCCTATAGGTGAATGGGTATGGGAAAACGGTCTCAACGACCTTGAACGCTCGGTTGACCCGATTGATGCGCTTATCGTTCCCGGTGACCTTACAAACTACGGCGACGGCGCTTCAATGACCAGCTTTTTCAACATTATTGACGAAAGTGATTGCGCTGAAAACTGGGTTATCGCAATGGGTAACCACGATGTAGGTCACGTTGAAGGCATCACTCAGGAAGAAGCAAGACAGCATTTTATCAAAACATTCAATGAACTTAACCCTCAGGGCGAAACCATTGAAAAGGCTTATTACAAGACCGATATCGACGGCTACAGATTTGTCGTTCTCTGCGATGACGGCGACGATACATGGGATTGCCCCGATATGACTCCCGAGCAGATTCAGTTCCTTGATGATTCACTTGCTGAAGCGGCAGACAGAGGACTTCCTATGTTTGTTATCTGCCATGTTCCCGTTGAAGGCGTAAACGGTCAGAGCATCATTTATCCCGACGGCGGACTTGACGACAACAGTGATGCAGTTCAGTCAATCCTTGAAAAATATGAAAATGTGTTCTTCATCAGCGGTCATGTTCATACAGGTATCAACGGACCGCTTGTTGAGAAGGCTTTCGGTTTCTCATGTGTAGAAACAATCAACGGAGTCAACTATATCAATCTTCCCACATATATGATTATCAACCGTTACGGCGTGCCCTGGGGCGGCATGGGATTCCAGATGGAAGTTTATGAAAACGAAGTTCTTTTCAGAGCAAGAAACTACGGTTCATCAAAATGGTATCCCGTATATGACCACTCTGTACCTTTGGTGCAGCTTGAGGAACTTCACTGATTTCAT
>JAZRJH010000257.1:0-23118 GCA_045645685.1 Acutalibacteraceae bacterium | reverse complement strand
CCTTCCGAAATTATTAAGGAGGTACTTTTAGCAATGTCCGAAATCGTAAAAGAAACCGCAAATATTCAGGTAGAGGAGGTGCCTTCTGAAGCAGCTATGACAGCAGACGAGATGGATTTTTCCGCAGCACTTGAAGCTTCTTTGAGCAACATGAGCACAGACCAGAAAGTCAAAGGCGTTGTCATGGGTATCACACCCACAGAAATCCAGGTTGATATCGGCAGAAAGCATGCCGGCTACATCCCCATGGACGAATACAGCGCAGACCCCACAGCTAATGCAGCAAAGGAACTCAAGATCGGCGACGAAATCGATCTTATCATCATGAAAACTAACGATGCAGAAGGTACCGTTATGCTTTCAAAGAAGCGTTTTGATGCTCAGAAGTCCTGGGTTGATATCATCGACGCTGAAGCAGACGGCAGAATCCTCGAAGGCACAGTTGTTGAAGTTATCAAGGGCGGCGTGCTCGTTGTTTCAAACAACGTTCGCGTTTTCATCCCTGCTTCACTTGCAACAGAACGCCGTGACGAGAATCTTGAAGATCTCATCAAGAAGACTGTTAAGTTCCGCATCATTGAAGTAAATAAGCAGCGCAGAAGAGCTGTCGGTTCAATCCGTGCAGTTCTTAAGGAAGAAAAGAAGGAAGCATCAGAAGCTTTCTGGGCAAGCGCAGAAGTTGGCAAGCAGTACAGCGGTGTTGTTAAGTCAATGACAAACTACGGTGCATTTGTTGATATCGGCGGTGTTGACGGTATGGTTCACATTTCCGAAATGTCATGGAAGCGCATCAAGAATCCTTCAGAAGTTCTTTCAATCGGTCAGGAAATCGAAGTTTACATCAAGGCTCTTGATGCAGAAAACAAGAAGATTTCTCTCGGTTACAGACGTGATGAAGACAATCCCTGGGAAATTCTCAAGAAGAACTATCCCATCGATTCGGTTCTTGAAGCAGAAATCGTCGGTCTCACAACATTCGGTGCTTTCGCAAGAATCATCCCCGGCATTGACGGCCTTATCCACATCTCACAGATTGCTGACCGTCACATCAGCAAGCCCCAGGATGTACTTAAGGTTGGTGAAAAGGTTACTTGCAAGCTTACTGCAGTTGACTACGATAAGAAGCGCGTAAGCCTTTCAATCCGTGCTCTCATCGAGCCCACAGAAGAAGTTGCTGAAGAAGCAGTTGAAGAAGCTGCAGCAGAAGAAGCAGCTGAATAAGATTTGATTCTCACCGCCCGCAGCATCTGTGGGCGGTTTTGCAATACTATCGGAATTAATTAGGATGTGATTTTATCAATAACAAAGGCAAATTTCTCGGCCCGTTTTACTGCATTCTTGCCGCTGTTGTCTGGGGTCTTTCTTTCGTTGCCCAGAGTGAAGGCGCAAGCATAGGAACATTCACATTTAACGGCATAAGAACACTCATCGGCGGAATTGTTCTTGTTCCCCTTGTTTTTATCGGACACATGAGTGAAAACAAAAAACTTCCTTCCGGCGAAAAGAAAAAGTTCGCATTCAAGGATGTTCTTATCGGCGGTTTTTGTTGCGGTATTCCGCTTTTCCTTGGCGGTAATCTCCAGCAGCACGCATTCTTCCTTGATCTCGGCCCCGGTAAGGTTGGGTTTATAACCGCTCTCTATATGGTTCTTGTTCCCGTAGCAGGAATTTTTCTCAAAAGAAAGCTTCATTTCAATATCTGGCTCGGAGTTGCTCTCGGCGTAGTCGGTCTTTACCTTCTCAGTGTTCCGTCGGGCGGATTCACAATCGGTAAGGGCGAAATCATTGCAATCTGCGGTGCTTTTGCATTTGCGGCGCATATTCTTGTTATTGACTACTTTTGCCAGAAGGTCAACAACATTGCGCTTTCATGCTGTCAGTTCTTTGTTGCAGGTATTTTTTCAATCATCTGTATGTTTATTTTTGAAGAACCCAATATCAGTGATATCATGAGCGCAGCAATGCCTATTCTTTATGCAGGTGTTATGAGCTGCGGTGTTGCATTTACTGCTCAGATTTTCGGCCAGAAATATACAGACCCCACAATTGCATCGATTCTTCTCTGTCTTGAATCGGTATTTGCGGTTATTTTCGGACTTATCTTCCTTAACGATAAGCTCAATTCAAGAGAAACTATCGGCTGTGTGGTTATGTTCACAGCGATCATGCTCACACAGATTCCCTTTGAAAAGTTTAAGCTCAAGGCAAAATAATTTTTGGGAGTTTTGATTTATGTTAACCAAAATTGTGTCCCTGATAATGTCGCTCATTATGCCCGTAACGGGTTTTTTATACACATCCGCAAGCAATGTTATCGACTCGGTGAGCGAAATGATTTTCGGCATACCGTACACGGATGAAGCCGTAAAATCCGATTTCTTCTCCGAACTTGACGATAATGAAGTTGTTGCGGTTGATGATAACAACGGTTATATTAAGGATCTTGTTGCCGTTTTTATTGATGCCGACCTTTCTTTTTCTGAAAAACTCAATCTTTTCTCCAAGGTCGGGGGAGCAATTATCGGCTGGAGTGCCGTTGCGGATTTATATGTTATCCGCTATTTACCCATGAGCTATGGCTCGCTCACTTCAAAATGCGAAGAGCTGAATACAATTGACGGCGTTATCTATGCAATGCCCGTAACAACAAGCAAAACCGTTCTCAATTCCACTCCTGATGACCCTTTTGATGAGTTTGATTTCACATCTCCCGAATGGGATGAACTCAATCCGCAGGGCAGCAATTGGTGGCTTGAAGCTATTCAGGCAAGACACGCTTGGGATTATAAGGAGTATTTCAATCAAACAGAAATAGGAATTGTTGATTCGGGATTTGATCTTGATCATCCCGAGCTTGACGGTAAAATCTCATTCCCGTCAAGTCTCCATGCAAACAGAAATTATCCGTCATATCACGGTTCTCATGTGGCGGGAATCATCGGTGCAAATCATAATAATAACACAGGCATTGCAGGTGTATGCGATAATTCCCGACTGGTTTGTGTTGACTGGGAACCTGAACTTCTTCAGTTCTGGAACACGGAGCTTGCTATTTTCTTCGGATTTTCCGAGCTTGTAAAAGCAGGTGCCAGGGTTGTTAATTTCTCACTCGGAATTTCAGGCTCAAAATATACCGACGGTAACGGCTTTCTGGATGAATATATCGTTACTGCGGCTCTTTCAATCATGATGTCGTCACTTCTTTCGAAGGGCTACGATTTTGTTGCAGTTCAGTCGGCAGGCAACGGTGATTATTTCGGCGAACCGATGAATGCAAACGGCAACGGTCATTTTGCGGCTCTTCATAAGGGCAATATCATTACCGTAAAAGGTGTTACCGCTGACGAAATACTTGACAGAGTTATTGTTGTTGCAAGTGCAGAAACTGATAATAACGGCGGATTTGTTCAGTCTGATTTCACAAATGTCGGTCATGCAGTTTCAATTGCCGCCCCCGGCAGAGATATTTACAGCTGTTCACTTGACGGGGGATATGAGTATCTTTCGGGCACTTCAATGGCTGCACCCGTTGTGACAGGCGTTGCATCGCTTGTGTGGTCCGTAAATCCCGACTTCACAGGCGCACAGGTCAAAAATATTGTTTGCTCATCATATTCCGATGTTGCAAAAATCAACACGGAATATGAATATTATTATGATGTTGACCTTGTGAATTATCCTATGGTCAATGCAAAGCTCGCTGTTGAAGAAGCTATAAAACAGTCATATGATACCGTAGGTACTGTAAAGGGCAGAATAATCGGAGCGGATGCTTCGGAAATAGAATTCAACGGCAAAAAATACACATTGTTTTCAGACGGCAGCTATTCATTTGTTGAATCAGCGTCGAGCGGAAATGCGATTGTATTAGACAGTCTCGGAAACGAAATCGGTTCATTCGAATTGACTGTTGCTGCAGGAGCTGAAACATCGGCAGGGGATTATGAGATAATTCCCGAAACCGACGACCCCGATGAAGGAAAGGAAGATATAAATGCCTGAAATCAAAAAACATTGGTATAAAGAAATGGCCGTTTATCAGGTCTGGCCCAGAAGTTTTTATGACGGAAACGGCGACGGTATCGGCGATATCAAGGGCGTTATGCAGAAGCTCGATTATATAAAGAGCATCGGCGTTGATGCAATCTGGTTTTCGCCGCTTTATAAATCACCTCAGCATGACTACGGATATGATATTGCAGACTATAAGAATATTGCACCCGAATACGGTACTATCGAAGAGTTCAAGGAGCTCCTTGATGCCGCTCACAGCAAGGGTCTCAGGATTATTATGGACCTTGTAATCAATCACACATCGAATGAGCATGAGTGGTTTATCGAAAGTCAGAAAGGCCATGACAATCCCTATCATGATTATTATTTCTGGCGCAAGGGCAAAAAAGCAGGCGGCAAAAAACCGCCCAATAACTGGCTTTCAACCTTTGCAGGCCCCGGTTGGCACTATAACGAAAATCTTGATGAATGGTATCTTACTCTTTTTGCAAAAGAACAGCCCGACCTGAATATGGATAACCCAAAGGTTCGTGAAGAAATCAAGGATATCATCAGATTTTGGCTTGATATGGGCGTTGACGGATTCCGTGAAGACGTTATCACCTTTATTTCAAAAAAGGAAGGTCTCCCCAATGGATTCCCCATTCCCGTTGCCTGCGGCATGGAACATTATAAATGCGGTCCCAACCTTGACAAATATCTCAAGGAATTCAGAGCTGTTACAGATGAATATGATTGCATGACCGTTGGCGAAGCACCTATGATGACTCCGAAACTTGCTCTTCGGTTCATCAAAGAAGGCGCAAATCAGACTCTTAACATGATGTTTAACTTCCAGCATATGGAAGCGGATTCGTTCATGGTAAGCTGGATTCCCTTGCCTTTCAGCCTCAACAAGCTCAAGAATGCATATAACAGATGGCAGCATAAACTTTACGGTATCGCATGGAATGCAAACTATATCGAAAATCATGACCAGCCCCGAATTATCAGCCGTTACGGAAGCGAAAAATACAGAGTTGAAAGCGGAAAGATGCTTGCAACAATGTATATCTGTCAGAGCGGCACTCCCTTTATTTATCAGGGTCAGGAAATCGGTATGACAAACATCAAGTTTGACAGCGTTGACAGATATACCGATACTCAGGTAAAAAGCACATATCAGCTTTTCAAAAAACTCGGATTTTCGGATAAGATGTTCCTTAAAATTGCCAACAGAGCATCCCGTGATAATTCGAGAACACCCGTTCAATGGACATCCGAGAAGAATGCAGGTTTCACAACGGCTGACAAACCGTGGTTTGAAATCAATGAAAACTACACTCAGATTAACGTTGAAGCGGCTGAAAATGATGAAAACTCAATCCTTAACTATTACAGAAAGCTTCTTAAATTCCGCAAGGAAAATGAAATATGTATCTACGGCGATTTCAAACTTCATTATCCGAGAAGCAAGAAGCTCTTTGTTTATGAGCGTAATTACGAAGGCAAGAAAATGCTTGTCATAAACTCTTTCAGCGAAGAAGCTGTGAGCTTTGATGCTCCGAAAGGCTTTGATCTCGGAAGGGGAAAACTCATGCTTTCAAACTATGATGTAATTGACAGTGCGCTCAATACATTCATGCTCAAACCTTTTGAGACAAGAGTTTATCTTTTTGATTAAAAACAATCACCCGTATCTTTGCGATACGGGTGATTTTGTTTGCAAAAAAATCCTCTCGGTTTTACCCGAGAGGATAACTGATTATGCTGCTGAATATGCGAGATTCTTTCTGATGTTATCGCAGAAATTATCTGAAACCATGTTGATCCATGTGTTGTGTTTCTTGATGCTGTATTCGCCGTCTTCCTTGAGAAGCTCGGTTTCGTAAGTTTCAAGAGCGTCAGCGCCCTTTGCTGTTCTGATTGTTTCTTTCCAGTCAAGGTCGTCTGTGTTGTCGCTTACAAAATACATGATGTGGTAACCGTATTCTGTTTCGACAATACCGTAATCGCCTGCTTTTCTTGATTCGTCAAATGACCATTCTTCAAAAGGAGCAACATAGTTATCTGATGTTCTGATGCCTTCGTAAAGACCGCCTGTTTCAGCTGATGCTGTGTCGTCAGTCTTTTCTTTAACAAGAGCAGCGAAACTTTCTTCGGTCTTGTCGCCTGCAAGCCATTCGTCAAGAAGAGCCTTTGCTTCCTTCTGAGCAACTTCCTTCTGTGCATCTGTTACCTTGCTTGTGTCTTCTGTGTCAAACTGAACGAGGAGATGACGAACGTCAACGCTGTTCATTGCATAAACGGGTTTAACGCTGTAAGCTATGTAAACAGCCTTTTCGCCAACAAAGATGTTCTTGTCGCCTGCCTTGCGGGCTGCATCGAATGCCCATTTGCCAAGCTCTTCACAAGTTGAAGCTGTGAGTGAGCTGTAAGTTGTGAGCTTTGAAAGAGTTGTGTAATCTGTGTCTGTGGGGTTTTCTTTGCCTTCGTTCTTAAGTGCTGTGATTGCAGCTATGAATGAAGCTTCGTCTGTGAGCTTGTCATACACTGCCTTTGCATCAGCTTCTACCTTTGCATTTGCAGCCTTCTGTCTTTCAACAAGAGCTTCTTCTGATTCGCCTTCGTTGAGAGTGAGAGTTGTGAATGCGAATGAGTAGTAACGAACATCAGCGTAGTCGTAATCTTTTCTGTTTGCATCATATTCAGCCTTGATGTCGGCATCTGCGATGTTTGTCTTGAGCTCGCTTGTCTTGTCTTCGTAGTAGTTCTGAGCGAGTGTTTCCATCTCAAGCTGCTTTCTGAATGTCTTTTCTGTGAAACCGCCGCCAAAACTTTCGCGGAGATAAGCGTTGAGAGAGTAGTTGTTTGTTGCAGCTTCTTCTCTGTAGCTTTCGATTGTTTCGTTGATTTCTGCAGCTTCATCTTCTGAAAGTTTGTAACCTGCTTTTACAGCTTCGTTATAGTAAGCATAAACGAACTGTGCATAGTTTGCAGCTGAATCCTTGAAAACTTCTGCCCATGTAAGAGCATTGCCGTCTTCGTCTTTCTGGGTTGATTCCTGCTCGTCGGGAGCAATTGATGTGTCAAATCCCATGTTAAGACCCTGCTGAGCATATGCATCGGCATAATATGCCATCTGCTGATACTGTGCGCTGTAATAGTAGTTGAACTGAGCTGCGGTTATTTTTTCATCGCCGATATTAACAGCGGTAACTGCTCTTTCAAGAATTCCGAGGCTGTCAACGATTTTCCATGCAACGCCGCCAACGATTGCAACTGCAAGAACAACTGCAATTACTTTCTTGAGAATGCTTGCGGCTGCGGTTCTTTTTTCAATGCTTTTTGCATTCTTTTTTGCTGCCTTAGCGATTCTGGCTTTGCGTTCCTCGCGGTAAACTTCAGCCTTGCTCATTGAGCTTTCATTTTTTGCCATAACTGTTCATCCTTTACTTTGAAAATTAATGCTGAGAGAACAAATCAGCATAATACACATATATTATACTATTTTTATAATTTTTACAAGCATTTTTTGAAAATTAATAAATGATTTGTTCTTTATTAATAAAAAATCAGTTGGAATTTGTGAGCTTTCCGCTTACAAATTCATCTTTGAACCACACATCCTGAACGGAGAAACTTTTTCCGTTAAGATAATCAAGAATGCCTGCATCTGTTGTGAAAGCAAATTTCAGTCTGTAGGAATAGAGAAACTGCTTTTTATAACCGAGAGCTTTGTTGAGTGCGTTTGTTCCGTATTTTCCGTCACCGAGAAGAGGATGCCCGATGCTTGAAAAATGCGCTCTTATCTGGTGGGTTCTTCCTGTGAGAAGTTCAACCTCAACAAGGCTGAGTCCGTCTCGTTCGGAAAGAACGGAGTATTTTGTGCGGATTTCTTTTGAATCAGGCATTTGTTTTTCAAAAACCCTGACTTTGTTCTTCTTTTCGTCTTTTATGAGCCAACCCGTGAGAGTGCCGCTTTTCTTTTTCAAAGAACCGTGCAAAACGCAGAGATAATATTTCTCAAGCTCTCTGTCTTTGAGCTTCTGATTAAGAATGCGAAGGCTTTCCGCATTTTTTGCGGCGATAACGATTCCGCCAGTGTTTCTGTCAATTCTGTTGACAAGAGCGGGAGCAAATGAGTGCTCGTCCTTCGGATCATAATCGCCTTTTTCGTAAAGATATCTCTTGACTCTTGTGATAAGTGTGTCGTTATATTCTGTTTCATCAGGATGAGAAAGAATACCGACCTTTTTATCAAGCAAAAGAATATTTTCATCTTCATAAACGATATCGAGCTTTTTGGATGCGGAAAGAAAATCGTAGTGTTCATCCGCAGGCGCAAAAAATTCGTCATTGATATACATATCAACAATATCACCTTCAAGGAGCTTTGTTGATATATCGCCTCTTTTGGAATTGATTTTTATTCTTTTTGTTCTGATATATTTATACATCAGAGATTTGGGCAATGCGGGAACTGCTTTTGATATGAATTTATCAAGCCGCTGACCTGAATCGTTTTTAGAGATAGTAAATGATTTCAAATAACCTCTCCTAAAGTGATGTGAAAAGATATTGCAAAATTAAAATAATACTGTATAATAATGATTAGTATTTGGATTGGAGAGTTGGAATTGAGCACAATAAAAAATGAAAATTCTCATAAAAATCATAGAGAGAGACTCCGTGAAACAATCAAAAATGTCGGAATTGAAGGAATTCCCGATCATAACATTCTTGAATTCATTTTGTTTTATTCTATTCCGAGAAAAGATACAAATGAGCTTGCACACAAACTCATAAATGAATTCGGATCTCTCAGCAGAGTTTTTGATGCATCTTATGAAGAACTTCTTGAAGTTGACGGAATAGGAGAAAGCTCCGCTTTGCTTATTTCAATGATGCCGAGCGTTTGCAGAAGATATATTGAGAACAAAACAAAGGGCAAAATCAATCTTTCCGACCCTAAAGATGCGCAGAAATATATGATTGAGAAATTCTACGGATGCAAAAAAGAAGTGTTCTATCTTCTTTGCCTTGACGGCGTCGGAAATCTGATAAACTGCTGCAAAATAAGCGAAGGAATAACAGGCACGGTTCTTGTTGATAAGCGTACTATTATGCAGGCGGCATTCAGAAACAATGCGGATAAGGTAATCGTTTCTCACAATCATCCCAACGGAATTGCCGTGCCTTCACGGGAGGACCTTGAATTGACAAGCAATTTTTCGTCGCTTTTGTCTTCTGTGGGAATCAGACTTGCTGATCACATTATTGTTGCTGATAACGAAGCGATTTCTCTTTCGTCAATCCCAAAATTCAAACCATTATTTATATAGGCTGCCTTTTACGGCAGCCTTTTTGTTTTTCAGAATTTGATTGTGACTTTATGATTTCCTGCGGATGCAACGATTCTGAGCATTGCTGCACCCTTATCACCAACGGGTTCAAGGGTGTATTCGCCGTCGCACTCAATTGATTTTGCATTCTTGTGAACGAAAACTTCTGTGGGAACGCTGTATTCCTTATCCTGAGTGTATTCAAGAGTGAAGATTTCATTTTCTCTGTCAAATGAATACTTATCGATTTTTCCGCAGACTGCAACGGGAGATGTTCTGACAAGGCAGGTCATGATGGGGTCGTCGAGAAGACCTTCATAATATGCCCAGTATGTATGACCCCATTTGTTGCCGTCGAATTTGTCAAGAAGATATTCAATGTGGAAAAGCCAGTCTGTTCCTTCTGACTGACCGCCCCATTCACCAACAATTACGGGAACATCGAGTCTGTCCTGAGATCTCTTATGTTCATCAAAGATTGAGCCTACTCTTGAATTGCTTGCATATTTATATGCAGGCGTATCAACCATAAGGTCATATGCATGGGGTGCAAAGCAAAGATTTTCTTCTCTTTTGCCGTCATAGTTGACTGCAGGGCAGGAATAGGGGATGCCGAGATTTGAATAGTAGCTGTTTTCCATTATGATGATGCCGTTGTCGGTAACTTCACGAACAGCTTTTGCGGTTCTGTTGATAAACTGTGAATATGATGTTGTGTCAAACTTTCTGATGAGTTCATCGGCAGCAGAAGTAACTTTTCTGAAAAGAGAGGGATCGTTGAAGGGTTCAAGAACACGGATTGCATTGCCTGTAACAAGCTGCTTTATCATCCAGAGCTTTTTGCATCTCTTGTCGGTGAGAACGTTCTTTGCAACGCTCATGATGAGCTTTCTGAAAACCTTGCCGCCGTCTGTGCCGGGGAAGGGCTCGTTAAGAAGGTCATAACCGAAAAGTGCGGGATGATCCTTGAATTTTTCGGCAACATGCTTCCACATATTGCAGTAGTATGTCTGAAGGGGAATGCCGTTGACTTTATCGTTTGCCCAGAAATGGTCGAATGCTCTGTGAACAGCTTTGCCCCAGAAATATCCTTCTGCCCAAACAAATTTTGTTTTGTTGAATTTCGCACCGTCTGTGATGCAAGCCCATATAGGAGCGCCGTCGCCTGCGGTTTCAGGTGCGCTGCTGTAAAGGTCCTGATGCATATCAAGATAGAAATAAATTCCGTATTTTGCACAAAGATCAGCTATTGCATAAACTCTGTCAAGATAATCTTCATCGTATTTTCCGGGCTGGGGTTCGATTGCATCCCAGGTCATTCCGAGTCTGACAAGATTGAATCCGCATTCGCTGAGATTTTTGATGAGTTCTTCGTTGAACGGAAGATCATATGTGCGGCGGATTTCACCGTCTTTGTTATATCCTTTGTCGCAAAGATTAATGCCGTTGAAAATTCTTTCTCTTCCTTCGGAGTCAACAAAGGCTTTTTTGAATGTAGATATTTTAAACATGGTTTTCTCCTTTCAATGGATACATACACCATAATTATATCATTATATATATTAAAAAGCAATACAATGTTTAACGATGAATTTAATAATTTGTTGTTGCAGAATTTATTTGTATATGATATACTTTACTTGTATATAAACACAGAATTGAGGTAATACAAATGGCAGCTTCAAAACTTTTTAAAATGTATTGCAGAGCTTATCAGGGTATTTTCCGCGTTGCAGTCAATTTTCTTGATTGGACAGAACCTACCCTTATCAAAGGCGCAGGCAGCGTAAAAAATCTTCCCGAGGTTGTTAAAAAGAACGGTCATGACAGCGTTCTTGTTGTAACAGACAAGGGTCTTATGGGTCTTCATCTTCTTGACGGTATGTTTGAAGGTCTTGAAAAATCAGATGTTAAGTATGCTGTTTATGACGGCACACAGCCTAACCCTACAATCAATAATATCGAAGATGCAAGACAGATGTATGTCGATAATAAATGCTCAGCAGTTATCGCATTCGGCGGCGGTTCTCCCATGGACTGCGCAAAAGTTGCGGCAGCAAGAATTGCACGCCCCAACAAGAGCGTTCAGAAGATGAGAGGAACTCTCAAGATTCTCAAAAAGATTCCCACAATCTATGCTGTTCCCACAACTGCAGGCACAGGTTCAGAAACAACCATCGCGGCCGTTGTTTCCGACCCCGCAACTCACGAAAAATACGCTCTTCAGGACCCCGTGCTTCGTCCGAAGTATGCTGTTCTTGATCCCGAACTTACCATCGGTCTTCCGCCCCATATCACTTCAACAACAGGTATGGACGCTCTCACTCATGCGGTTGAAGCTTATATCGGCGGAAGTAACACAAAGGACACAATCGCAGCTGCCGAAAAGGCAACAAAGATGATTTTTGATAATATCCTTAAGGTTTATGAAAACGGCAAGGATGTTGAAGCCAGAGAAAATATGCTTGAAGCATCATATCTCGCAGGTATTGCATTCACAAGAGCTTATGTCGGTTATGTTCATGCTATCGCTCATAATTTCGGCGGTATGTACGGCACGCCCCACGGCCTTGCAAATGCGGTAATTCTTCCTTATGTCCTTGAAGCATTCGGCGAAACAGCATATAAGCCCCTTGCAAAGCTCGCTGATGTTGCAGGTCTTGAAACTGCAGGCATGAATGAAGCTCAGAAAGCACAGCTCTTTATCGCAAAAATCAAGGAACTCAACAAACTTCTCAATATCCCCGAGCATCTCGATGTTCAGGAAAAGGATGTTGCAACTATCGCAACAAGAGCAAATAAAGAAGGCAATCCTCTTTATCCCGTTCCCAAGATTATGGATGTTGAAGAACTTTCCGAAATTATCAGAAAAGTCGGTAACCTTAAATAACTGCGCTCAAAACGGACAATTGTGTGCAATTGCCCGTTTTTTTATATCGCAAACATATTATAATTTGTTTATAAGGAGTGAGAAATATGAAAATCCGCCGTGCAATATGCATGCTTATTTCTTTGATAATGATTTTGTGTGTTATGACACCTGCCGCATCTGCCGCAGAAGATTCGTGGAAGCCAAAAAATGAAGTGCCCTTTGTTTTTGTTCACGGTCTTAACGGATGGGGTGGCGCAGAAGGAATCAACGGTATTGTTCCTTATTGGGGAGCAACAACGGGTGACCTTATGAGCTATCTTCAGAGCGAAGGTTACGAATGTTATTCCGCATCCGTCGGTCCTCTCAGCAGTGCATGGGACAGAGCCTGCGAACTTTATGCGCAGCTTGGCGGAGCGACTGTTGACTACGGTGAAGCGCATTCAAAAGAACATAACCATGACCGCTACGGAAGAACATATTATCAGGCTCTTGTTCCCGATTGGGGTGACCTTGACAGAAACGGAAAAATTCAGCAGATTCATCTTATCGGTCACAGTTTTGGCGGCACAACCGTGCGAATGCTGATTCATCTTCTTAACGAAGGTTCTGCCGAAGAAATCGCTGCAACGGCTCCCGATGATATTTCAGGTCTTTTCACGGGCGGAAAAGGGGATTGGGTAAAGAGTGCCACAACAATCTGCACACCGCATAACAGCTCAACAATTTATTATCCGCTCAAAGCTCTCGGTCTTTATGAAATTGTTCAGAATATCAGCTTTCTTTATGCAGGTGTGATGGGAAGAAGTTTCTTCAACGGCAGACTTGTTGACTTTCATCTTGAACAGTTCGGTTTAACAGATGTTCTTAACGGAGAAAAAGCCGACGGCCTTATTGAAGCACTTATCCGTGTTGAACAGAATCTTGACGATACCTGCATTTATGACCTGACTCCCGAAGGAACGGCAAAACTCAACAAGGAATGCAAAATAAACGAAGATATCTATTATTTTTCATATCCGTTCACAACAACAAGCAAAATTGAAATTTTCGGCACGGAAATTCCCGATATAAAAACCAACCCTGTTATTTATCTGACGGCTCTGGTTATGGGATTTACTCCCGAATTCACCGATCCTTACACAGGTGTTGTTTATGATGAAAGCTGGCACGCCAACGATGCTCTTGTCAACACCGAAAGCGCAAAGTATCCCGTCGATGAACCCCATAAGGATTATGATGCCGATAATGTTGAAAAAGGCGTGTGGAATGTTATGCCTGTTCAGAAAGGCGACCACGGTGCGGCAATCGGTCTTTTTTCTGATGAAACTCATGTGAAGGCATTTTATCTCAATCTTTGCGAAATGCTTTGTGAATTACCGTAAAATTTAAAAATTTCCCCTGAAAAGTTCAACAAACTTTTTGGGGGATTTTTTTGCGCAATCGACTTTGCTTGTTGATATTTTACAAATATTGCGGTAACACTTATACATAATAACCAAAATAATTTTGAGCTTAAAAACAATTATGTGAATGCTGAACAGTTTGGAAACTGCATAAATTTGTTTATGTTGCACAAAAACGTATATTGAAATTTGTGCAATATCACTTGACTTTCTTGGAAATTCGTGTATAATGAAGACACAAACAAAAGAAAGGAATGAATGTTATGAACTTCTACGAAATTTCCAATTATCCTGCAGAGAAAAAGCTTATCGATGAAATCGCAAAGGAAAAGAAATTCCTTACATTCAAGAAGCTTTTCAAAATCTTCGAACTCAACGCTTTGCTCGCAAAGTAAGGGGTCGGGCTTTTGGCTCTCTCCGCACTAAACAACCCTTTCGGGTTTTTATATATCTGGGCTGAGAAACGATCTCTGTTCAGAGCTTTGGAAATCAACACAGACCGCACAAAGGTTTTCTCCTTTGACGGTCTGTTTTTTGTTTTATCGGCATATATAGTGATGGGGGTGTGTTATGAATTGCTGTATCACAGAACTTCGATGCAAGGAAGTGATTGATAAATCCAACGGTTGCCGTCTGGGTCTTGTAAGCGATGTGGAAGTTGATTCCTGTTGCGGCAGGGTAGTTGCTCTTATTATTTACGGCAGACCGAAATATTGGGGATTATGCGGAAAAAGAGAAAGAATACGGATTTGTTGGGAAGACATTGAAATAATCGGCAATGATACCGTGCTTGTTTC
Organism: Acutalibacteraceae bacterium; assembly: GCA_045645685.1. Classification (GTDB taxonomy): domain Bacteria; phylum Bacillota; class Clostridia; order Oscillospirales; family Acutalibacteraceae; genus CAG-177. The sequence goes on along the minus strand of JAZRJH010000257.1, from coordinate 8,708 downwards.
AAAGTGCCAAAGATGTAATGATGACAGAAGAAGAAAATAAAAAATATCCCCGAAGTTCAACGCTTCGGGGATGATTATTAATTAAAGACCTGTTTTTTCGCTGATATATTTTCTTGCCATGCAAGCATATTCGTAGGGATTTGCCTTTGCGGGATCCTGCTCTGCTTCAACAACAACCCAGCCTTCATAATCTGCATCTGAAAGGATGTCAAATACGGGTGTGAAATCAAAGTCGCCGTCGCCGGGAACGGTGAATGCGCCTGCTCTTACGCAGTCAAGGAAGCTCCATCCCTTTTCTTTGCCTTCGTTGATAACATCCTGACGGATGCTCTTGAGATGAACGTGCTTGACTCTGTTTACATATTTCTTGAGAACACCGATTGCATCTTCACCTGAGAATGAAAGATGACCTGTATCGTAAAGAAGATAAACAAGGCCGGGGTCTGTGATTTCCATGAGCTTGTCGATTTCTTCTTCGGTCTGAACGCCTGTACCCATATGATGATGAACGGTGAAATACATTCCTTTTTCTTTTGCAAGTCTGCCCATTTCGTTGAAGCCCTTTGCGATGAGTGCCCACTGTTCGTCTGTGTAAACGGGTTTATCACCGAAAATGCTCAGAGCCTTGCCCTGGATGGAATTGCCCTGCTCGGATGCGCCGATAACCTTTGCGCCGAGAGCGTGAAGAAAATCTCTGTGTTTGATGAATGCTTCGATTGTTGCTTCATAGCCTTCGGAAAGAAGAAGGGAAGAGAACCATGCATTGCAGATTCTGAGACCTCTGACATCGAGCTTATGCTTGAGAGTTTCAACATCCTTGGGATATTTGTTTCCGATTTCGCTGCCCTTGAAGCCGCTGAGAGCCATTTCGCTGACACACTGTTCAAATGTGTTTTCCGCACCGAGATCGGGAAGATCGTCATTTGTCCAAGCGATAGGAGCTATCGCAAGGCTTACTTTGTCTTTGTTAAGCATAATATATTCCTCCGATTTATTAATAGAGTCTTGCTTTGGCAATGTTTTGTTGCATATCTTCATATGCAGCCTGAACGGTTTCGCTTGTGGAAACTTCGGCAACGCCTACTCGCCACCAAGCGTCGTAGCCGCCACTCATGCTGCCATGAACAACCTTGATATCAAACAGGCAGGGAACTGTCTGTTCTTTTGAATCTTTGATTGCATCACGAAGCTCGGCAACTGTTGTGATTCTGTATGCCTTGCAACCGTAACCCTCTGCAATCTTTGCAAAATCAATGGGAACAATTGCTCCGTCAAGCATACCCGTGAGCGGGTTTCTTGCCTGGAAACGTGTGCCGAATGTGTCTGTGCCCTGATTGTTCTGGAGATTTTCGATGCATCCCCATCCTGAGTTGTCAAAGAGCATAACATTGATCTTTGCGCCTTCCATAACAGCTGTGTAAAGCTCGCTGTGAAGCATAAGGAAGCTGCCGTCACCGACCATTGTGTAAACTTCTCTGTCGGGTTCTGCGAGCTTAACGCCGAGAGCGCCGCAGATTTCATAACCCATGCATGAAAAACCGTATTCCATGTGATATGTATTGGGAACGGATGATCTCCAGAGTCTTTGCATACATCCGGGGAGACTGCCCGATGAACCGATTGCAATTGATTTTTTGTCAATGAGCTTGTTGATTTCACCGAGTGCTCTTGTCTGTGAAAGACCTTCCTTGAGATAAACGCTGTACATACGGTCAACTTCGTTGTTGAAATCTTCTTTTATCTGAGCAAGTTCAGAAGTATCCCATGTTGAATAATATTCTCTCACTGTGAGAGCGCCCATGATGTCGAGAATTGCAGCTTTAGCATCGGCAACAACTGCAATTGAATCCATTTTGAAAGCGTCAAACGGGCAGATGTTTATTGAAAGAATCTTGCAGTTGGGATTCTGGAATCCCCATTTTGAAGCGGTGGTGAAGTCTGTAAGTCGGGTGCCGATTGCAATAACGAGGTCCGTCTGCTTTGCAACGTTGTTTGCCGCAGGACCGCCCGTAACACCGATACCGCCCATGTTAAGCGGCAAATCCCAACGGATATTTCCCTTGCCTGCCTGAGTTTCGCAGATGGGGATATTGAATTTTTCAGCGAAGAATCTTGCTGTTTCCCATGCTTCGGAATATCTTACACCGCCGCCAACGATAATGATAGGCTTTTCGCTGCGCATAATTGCGGCAACTGCTGCTTCGATTTCACGGTGGGTCGGTGAACGCCTGTCAAGATACCAGACTCTCTTTTTGAGAAAATAATCAGGATAATCAAATGCCTCGCCTTCAACATCCTGAGGCATTGCAAGGCAAACCGCACCTGTGTCTGCAGGGTCGGTAAGAACTCGCATTGCATTTATACAGGCGGTCATAAGCTGTTCGGGTCTTTCGATTCTGTCCCAATATTTGCAGACAGCCTTGAAGGAATCGTTTGCTGTTATTGAGCAACTTGTCGGCTGTTCAATCTGTTGAAGAACGGGGTCGGGCTGGCGGCAGGCAAATGTGTCACCGGGAAGAAGAAGAAGGGGAATGCGGTTAGCGGTTGCTGTGCCTGCGGCTGTAACCATGTTAAGTGCGCCGGGGCCGATTGATGATGTGCAGGCTATAATCTGACGGCGGTTTTTCTGCTTTGCAAAAGCAATTGCAGCGTGAGCCATGCCTTGCTCATTGTGACCCTGATAGAATTTCAGGCTGTGGCCGCCTTGTTCAAGAGCCTGACCGATTCCGACAACGCATCCGTGACCGAAAATGCCGAAAATTCCGTCTACAAATTTAGTTTCAACTCCGTCAAAGCTGATATACTGATTATCAAGGAATTTGACGAGAGCCTGTGCCATTGTAAGCTTCATAACAGAACTCCTTTAACGGATTTTTTACTATTGGATATAATGCATAAATGTTATAGCATTAACATAAAACAGTTATACATATTTATTATATAGCAAATATTGCTCCAATGCAATAAGAAATAATTAAATGATATTAATAAAATAATAAAATTTTTATCAAAAAGGTCTTGACAAGAAGCGATAAATAATATATTATATTGGAGCGCTTGAAAAACAGCGTTCAAAATTAATTGATGATCCATTAGCTCAGACGGTAGAGCACTTGACTTTTAATCAAGGTGTCCGGAGTTCGAATCTCCGATGGATCACCAGAAAGCTTCGCAGCAAAAGTTGCGGAGCTTTTTTCTTTCTGAATTAAAAACACGGGATTGAGTTGATTTCTCAATTCCCGTGTTTTTTAATTATTTCTGATAAATTTTAACGTAGTCAACGATATATTCCGTTTCAAAAGTATCACGGTTGAGACCTTTGATTTCGTCTACAGGGATTTCAAGAGAAATAATAACATCCTGCTCAACCTGAGAAACACCATTGCCGAAGCTCGAACGTGTTGTTTCAACACCGTTTATATAGAATATGTACTCGTCTTCTGTCCATTCAAGTCCGTATGTGTTATATTCGGAAACATCTCTGTCTCTGTAAAATCCGAGAATGAGAGAGTCGATTCCTTCTTTTTTGCCGTCAACGCCTGAACAGTGAATAGCGTGGAAAACACAATGTCCGAAAGGTTCACCGTAGTGTGCCGATTCAAAAATATCAATTTCCGCACCGCCGACGCCGCCTTTTGAAACTTCAGGGTCATAGGGGGTGCCTGACTGAAGCCAGAATGCGCTCCAGAAAACCTTGCTGGTGTTGCATTTGCAACGGATTTCGAAATAACCGTTCTTGTATTTTTCTCTGAGTGCAACTGCACTTGTGTACCATCCGTCGCCGAACTCACCGTCTTCAAGGTATTCGCCCGTGATGATAAGGTTACCGTCTTTGACTTCTACCTGGCTTTCTGAATGATATCCGCATCGAACGGGACCGGGATTTCTGACATACCAATTTTCTTTATCAAGTTCACCCTGATCAAATTCATCAGCAAAAACAAGCTGATAATCGTCAAGATTCAATTCCTGACCGCGGGGCGGAACAGGTGCGCTGAAAAGAAGCATTGTAAGCAAATCGCATATAGCTACTATTGATGAAATAATTCCTTTAAACGAAATTCCTGAGAAAATATCCTTCAGATGAGCAAAAATACTGGTGAATGTAAAGATTTCTCTGTAACTCATTCCGAAAAGATTGATAATCCAATCCGGCATTATATAACCTCCTGAAAAATTTTGTTATATTATATGAAAAGTTTTATTGGATGTCAATACTTGCCCATGCGCAGAAAAAAAGAAGTCTGTTTTACTATTGATATTTTTTCTTTGATTTGGTAAATTATAGTTATAACCTTGAGGGGAGGCTTTTTATGAAAAAGTTTAAAATAGGTGTTTTCGGCGCAGGCAGGGGAATTGATATTGCCGCAAACTTTGCAAATCTCGGTTGCGAAATTATTGCTTTGTGCGAAAACAATCCGCGAAGAGTTGTGTCAGGTCTTGAAAAACTCGGGTTTGATGTTCCTGTTTATGAGAATTTTGATGATTTTATCAAACTGGAAATGGATGCGGTTATTGTTGCAAACTTCTTCCATGAACATGCTCCGTATGTAATAAAATGTTTTGAAAAAGGAATTCACGTTTTCTGCGAATGTATCTCAAACGGAACTATGGCAGAAGGTGTTGAGCTTATCCGTGCTTTTGAGAAGACAAATTCAATTTTTATGCTTGCGGAAAACTATCCCCAGATGATTTTTAACCGTGAAATGAAAAGAATCTGCGACGGCGGAACACTCGGAAAAATTATTTATGCCGAAGGTGAATATAATCATCCTGCGGCACCCGATAATTATGAATTCAACAAAGACTATATTTACAGCATTGACCATTGGAGAAATTATCTTCCCCGAACATATTATGTTACTCATTCTCTTGCACCGCTTATGTGGTCAACGGGTGCAACTCCAAAAAAAGTCAGCGCAATGCCCGTCTACGCTCCGATGAAAGAAATTGCAACCGCAAGAAGAGTCGGCGACAGAGCTGCTGTTATTACAACCATGAACGATGACGGCTCGGTGTTCAGATTCACGGGCTGTGGCGGTTTCGGTGCTCACCATAATGCTTACCGTATCTGCGGTGAAAACGGTCAGATTGAAAATCTTCGCGGCATGGGCGAGAAGGTTATGCTCCGTTATAATGAATGGGCAATTCCCGAAGGCAAAGAAGAAAACAATCTTTATGATCCCAAATGGAATGACGATGACAAAGATTTTATCGCTCAGGCAGGTCACGGCGGCGGAGATTTCATTGTTGCAAGAATGTTCCTTGATTGCTTAAAAGAAGGCAGACAGCCTGAACATCCTTATGATATTTATTCCGCTGTTACGATGTCTTCCGTTGCAATTCTTGCTCATCGCTCAATTCTTAACGGATTTGTTCCTTATGATATTCCTGATTTCAGACTTGAAGAATTCCGTAAAGAATATGAAAATGACCGCTTGACTCCTTTTTGCGGTTCAGACGGAAGTGTACCGAATATTCCTTGCTGTTCAAAACCCGACTATTCTCCCACGGAAGAACAGATTGCAAAAATAAAAGAAATATTGGCCGAATGAAAATCACCCCGAAAGAATAACTTTCGGGGTGAATATTTTAGTTGATTTTTAATGTGTAAACATATTTTGAGTTGAATTCATCGGGATTGATGAATCCGAAATCAACAGCGAGCTTTCCGTTTTCATTAACTGCTTCAAGAGCTTGGCCGCATCCGAGAAGGCTGACTTTCATGCCGTCACGGTAATCAACATCGTTGAAAACAATCTTGCCGAAGGGATAATTGTGAATAAATGCGAACACAGAGCCGTTGTCCTTGTGTTTTGTGTATTTGATATTTTTATCTGAAGATTCAGTACAGTATTTTCTGCTGCAATAAATTCCTTCGCCGTTGACTTTGAGCCATTGACCGAGCTGACGGAGTCTTTCTTCCATGATAACGGGAATTCTGCCGTCATCTGTGGGGCCGACATTAAGAAGGAAGTTGCTTCCCTTTGAAACAAAATCAACAAGCATTTTGATGAGAGCTTCTTCCGAGAGATAATCGTCAACTGTTTCAAATCTGTTCCAGCCGAATGATGCACCGATGCCTCTGCATTCTTCGGATACTCTGTCGATAACTTCAATGGAATCGTGGAATTCGTTGATAAGACCGTATTCCGTTGTCAGATTACCGCCGAGTCTGCCTCGTGTTTCTTTGCCCCAACGGTCGTTGGGCACGATGTAATCCTTAACGCTTGATTCGTTATAAAGCCACTGAAGGAATTCTGTGCTGTGCCATACTGAGCTGGGATGCTCCCATTCGCCATCGGTGAAAAGGGTGTAGGGCTTATATTCTTCGATGAGTTCCTTGAGCATGGGGATGAGATGTTCAACGGCATACTCTTCGGGATCCTTAACATAAAGGGGATGGAACCATTCATAAACGGAATGATAAACGCCGAATTTAACGTCGCTCTTTTCGCAAGCGTCCTTGAGTTCACGGCAGAAATCTCTGTGAGGACCAACATCAACGCTGTTCCAGTTCCATGCATATTTTGACTTGAAAAGACAGAAGCCGTCATGATGCTTTGAAACAAGGTTCATATATTTTGCGCCTGCATCTTCAAAGAGCTTAACCCACTCCTCTGCATCGAAGTTTTCAGCCTTGAATTTATCAACGAAATCGTTATACTTGAAGTTTTCACCGTATGTTTTCTGATGATAGTAATAATAATCTCTGTCATTTGCGCTTCTTTCAAGTATTTCATCGCAATGATATCCGTACCACTCAGCATATTTTCCTTTAGGTGCGTAAGCGGGCACGCTGTAAAGACCCCAATGGATAAAAATGCCGAACTTTGCATCTTCAAACCATGCGGGAACTTCTCTTTTGTTAAGGGATTCCCAGTTATTTTCGTATTTCATAAGTTTCTCCTTTGCTTGGATTATACTGTAAATTATATATTAATGTAATAAAATCGTCAAGATACAAAAAAGGTGCAGGTTAACCTGCACCTTAAATTATTTATTAAATTCGTTCTTTATTGCTTCAACAACATCGTCAACATCTGATTTAACAACAAGCATTGCAATTTCAATTTCGGATGTTGTAATCATTCTGACATCTGCATCGATGCTTGCTACAGCTTTAAAAACGCTTGCTGAAACGCCGGGGGTGCCTCTCATTGATTCGCCGCTGACGGTAATCTTGCAGTTACCGCTGCTGACGCTGATTTTCGTTTTGGGCGAACGGTTGCGAAGCTCAGATGCGATTGCAAGCACGGGAACAAAATCCTTATCGCTGACGGTGAATGAAAATCCGGAATTAGCGCCGCTTAAAGGAAATTGTGAAATCATGTCAACATCAATTCCCGCATCAGCAATGAGCTTGAATACCTCTGCCATATGTGATATATCCGCAGGAGCATCGCACAGAGAGAAAAGAGTTACATCCTCTGTTATAAAAATATTCTCAACAAGCTTCATTTTAACCCTCCATGATTTTATTTGAGCATATCGGCCATGTTATAAAGCCCTGCAGGTTTTCCGCAAATGAACTTAGCCGCATTGATTGCGCCGGTTGCAAAAAGCTCCTTGCTTCTTGCAGAATGCGAAATCTTAATTATTTCATCGTGGCCTGCAAAAATAACCTCGTGCTCACCCGTGATTGTGCCGCCTCTTACTGCGTGAATGCCGATTTCTTTCTTTGTGCGTTTTTCGCGCTTTGAATGGCGGTCATATTCATATTTTATATCGTCATCAAGTTCTTCTTTGATTGAATCTGCAATCATGAGAGCAGTGCCGCTGGGGGCGTCGATTTTTTGATTGTGGTGCATTTCAACAATTTCAATGTCAAACGAATCGCCAAGCACCTTGGCGGCTTTTTTGGCAAGCTCGCATACAAGGTTAACACCGAGCGACATGTTTGCACTGAAGAAAACAGGTATTTTTGTTGCTGCAGTTTTAATCAGATTAATCTGCGCATCATTAAGACCTGTTGTTGAAATAACGGCGGGGATTGAATTGGCAACCGCAAATTCAAGCAGACCTGCAAGAGCGCTGGGGTTTGAAAAATCGATAATAACATCGGTTTTTTCGATAATATCATTGCTCACAAGTGAAGGTGATGCATAAACGGGATAACCGTATCTAACCTCATCAAACACATCGATGCCTGCCGTGATTTCACAGCCCTCTGTTTCGGCAACACTCAAAGTTACCGCTCTGCCCATTTTTCCGTTGCAGCCGCTTAATAAAATTCCTGCCATTTTTTATACCTCTGAATTAATCAGTCAACAAGACCGTAGTTTGCAAGTGTTTTGCGAAGGGATTCTTTTGCAGGCTCTGTCATTTTGTAGAGTGGGAGTCTGCAATCGCCGACATTCATGCCCATCATGTTCATTGCTTCTTTTACGGGAATGGGATTAACGTCGCAGAAAAGAGCGTTGCAAAGAGCAAGATATTCAAGCTGAAGTCTTGCACTTTCCAGATAATCGCCCTCAAGGAACTTTGTGGGGATGTTGTGGGCGATTTCGGGAACGATGTTTCAAAGCACCGAAATGGAGCCTTTGCCGCCAAGTGACATAAGAGCAGTAACCTGGTCATCGTTACCAGAATATACGGAGAAATCCTTGCCGCAAAGTGAGATTGTTTTTGCAACGGAGGAAATATCACCGTTTGCTTCCTTTGTGCCTACGATTCTCTTGTGGTGTGAAAGCTCAAAATATGTTTCG
>JAZRJH010000256.1:0-6190 GCA_045645685.1 Acutalibacteraceae bacterium | reverse complement strand
CATAAGACCTGCAATTTCAAGACATCTGATATTCTTTTCTGCAAGGATTTTGTATGCAATTTCAGGGTCATCTATACCTACCCCTGTTACTGCGTGACCTTGGTTGAAAATAATATCATTTCTTTTTGCCGTTTCACAAAGTTCGTTTACATAGGCTTTGTAATTATCTGAATCAAGCACCTTACCGTCCTTTGCAAGAGTGGACATAGTGTAATCTATGGCATCAAAGCCTGCTTTGGCAATAAGTTCAATTGCTTTTAATTCGCCAAATTTTGTTGCGCAATTATTTTTTTGAGAAAGAATCATTTTTTTGCTCCTCTTTTTAATTGTCATTACAGCACTTGTATTTCTTTTTGTTGATTCTATAAAGTTGAGTTAAATTATTCACATCTGCAAATTCTTATTTATCTGAACAAATCTATCATATCACGGGCGGATTTTACTGTCAACTCAATGCTGTTACCGTATACTCCGATTGACAATCCTCCGTGTTATGAATCAACCTATAAAATAACGGTTGCAAAAATCAGAATTTCAGAGTGACTCATCCGCCGAAAATGTCAATATTTTGTCAATAATCAAGAAAAAACTCTGTTTGTGTTGACATTTTTATTTTTCAAGATTATCATCTAATCAAAGCTGAAAAAGGATGATTGAGATGAAAAAGCTTATTGTTAAAATATTAAAAACTTGCGCAATCACACTTGGTTCAATATTCTCATTTCTTGCCTTGCTTTGCATAATAACTCTTTGCTGGGGTGGGGTTCAGGTGACAAGAGGAACAGTCACGGAAACTCTTCCCGAAACCCCATCTGATTTTGTTCCCGAAATAAGACTTATAGTATTTACCGACACTCATAATGAAAACGAAAATGTTGCCGATGCCGTTGAAACGGCGTATGCTCTTTTTGACAATGACGAAACTTACAAGGGCGTTGACGGCTTTTTCGGTCTCGGTGATTTTTCAAGCATAGGCACAGAACCGGACTACGAGGCATATGCAAACACTCTTAAAGAGCATGTGAGAGAAGATACTGTCTGCATAAATGTGCTTGGCAATCACGAAATGAAGGCAGATAACTGCAAAGAGCTTTTTGAAAAATATTTTTCACACGAAATTAATACAGTAACCGAAATCAACGGCTTTACTTGTATTGCTTTTTCGGGTGAACGCTCGTTTACGGAATGGACTTTCACCCCCAAAAGCCTTAAGTGGCTGAGTGACGAAATTCACAAAGCAGAAGAATCTTCGGGAGATAAGCCTGTTTTGGTGTTTCAGCACCCCCATCCGTTCGGCACCGTTTACGGCAGCACTATTTGGTGTACTCCGCAGCTGAATCCCGTTTTTGCAGGACACAGCAAGGTGATTAATTTTTCGGGACATTCCCATTTTCCCTTGAACGACCCAAGAAGCATAAATCAGAGTACCTATACATCTGTTGGTGTCGGTGCTATGGCAAGATTTGAGCTTGATAAAAACTATATTGTAGGACAGCATCCCGATGGATATGAGGATGCGGCTCAGTTTGCAGTAGTTGAAGCAGACAGCTGCGGCAGAATAAGAATACGCGGATACGACCTTTTATCCGACACTTTTTTCTGTGATTACTTTATAGAAAATGTACACGACCCGAATACATTCGCTTATACCTATAAGAATCTGAAAGCACATGACGAAGCTCCCGTATTCCCTGAAAACACCGAAGTATCTGTAAATGTTACGGATGACGGTGGCTACAGAATTTCCTTTACTGAAGCGCAGATGCCCGAAAGTTTTATTGTTCATGAATACAAGGTTGTAATTACCGATGAGAACAACAACGAGGTTTATAAAGATAACTTTATTGCATCATATTATCTTATAAATGACGAAACGACTCAAAACTTTACTGTGCCGAAAGATACTCTCACAAAAGATAAAACATATACCCTTACCGTTACTGCCGAAAGCGCATATCACAAAAATTCCGAAGAAAAAACAGTTTCGTTTACCGTTCAGTAAAAACAAAGTATTCCTCAAAAACAAAAACCACAGATTCGGCGGTTAAACCGAACCTGTGGTTTTGTTTTATCATTCGGGCTGAGCGAATTCGTGGGGAATATTCTGCTCAACTGCTGCAAGAAGTTCGTCTACGGGAAGAACTTCAACGCCGTCATCAAGCTGGCTGACAAAATATGCAAGGTCATCGGGACCTACTGTCCACGGATGAATATTGATACCCGTGTAGCCATTGATTGTTTTGATATCAGCAGGTTTTGAATTTATGATTGCCGCCTGCTCTGCGAGCCATTCATTTGTTACATCCTCTGCATTTCCGCTCGGATACCAAAGGCTGAATCCAACAGTTACAAAAGGCTTATCGTCGGAGAAATAAACTCTGCCGCCGCCACCTGCATAGTCGTTGGGGTCAAGCTGAAGAATGCCTCCTTTGATGTTGTCATATCTTGAGAAATATCCGAGTCTCTTCTGCATACTGTAATCAAAAGTACCGTACTTTATTTCGTCAAGAAGAGTCATGATTCCGAGACCCGACTCAAGCATAATTGATGCGGTATAATCCGAGAATGCTTCGAGCTCTTTGGAGTTCATATTCATGATTCTTGCATAACCGCCGCCTGAAGGGCCTGTGATAAACGTTGCATTTTCGGAGTTTTCAAGCGTTCTCTTCACATCAATATCCGAAAGCTCTGTTGCAGAAGGCGCAAAAGTCCAGCTGATGGGAGTATCGATGCCGTAGCTCTGCCATGTGTGGAATTCATCGAATCCGTTCTGAATCCACTGAAGATTGTCGCCGTCGCTGTAAACAATAGCAACATAATGCTTTGTGGGGTCAAGTTCAACCTTGCCGCTGTAAGGCTCGGCAAACTTCTCATCGGTTGCATTGAACGATGAAAGCAAGCTGAGATTCCATGAATGGTCGGAAGGAATTACATGGTGACCGTAGCGTGATGCGCATTCGGTGAACTTGATTTCATACTGACACCAACCGAAAATTGTGGAAGACGGTTCAAGGTCTTTCATCACATCGTCACGGAAAAGGCGTGCTGCATAGTCGCTGTCTTTGATATACATGACAAATATATTCTGCTGAATTGCAAAATCTCTCATGCCGTGAGCGTAATAATACATATGAACAAGGCTGTCTTTACGGAAGCAGTCTTTATATTCCTTGTAGAAATTCTTGATATATTTAAGGTCAATGTTGTCGGCGCTGATGTCAGCCTTCTTTTCAAGACCGAGAGCAACAGCCGCCTGCTCAACCTCAACAGAAACAGGAAGCCAGCCGTTGATTGTTGCAAGGTTTGTTGCAGTATTGAGCTGACCGTGGTCATTTATAGTTGCATAAAGTATGTAACCGCCGTCCGCAATATAACCCTTGAATTTTTCAACTACGCTGCTGAAATTCCAGGGATTGCCCGATTCGTCATAATGCGAAATCACATGACCTGCCTTTTCAAGCTCATTGACAGCGTTGCGGCTTGTTGCATTTCCGTAGTCGATAAAAATCTGCGGATTCTTTCTTGCCACAAGACCCTGAAGTGCGATGATGGAATGACGCTGTTCAAGCGAAAGAGCTGAAAAATTAACAACTGTTATTTCTTCTGCAAGCTCATATTCGTCAAATCTCTCATACATTTCAACGAGTGTCTGCTCACTCTGAGCATCGGGAGCTTTTGTAAGCAATGCCGCATCCATTGTGTTGAACAGAATGGAAAACATCATTACAATAAACGAAAGCCAATGTGTTATCTGATCCATATTAAATCTCTCTCCTGTCTTTGTTATAAATAATATTATATTTCCGCATCGGCGCCGTGTCAATAAGCTCAGCATTCTTCTTCCACAAAAACATTGAAATGTTATGATATCTGCTGTATAATTATTTCATCCTTACAAAGTGGTGATACAGATGAAAATTATTGCAAGCGATTATGACGGCACTCTCAATCACGGCGGAATTGACGACAAAAAGAGAAACGCCATAAAAGAATGGCGCAAAGCAGGAAATCTTTTCGGAATCGTCAGCGGAAGAGGGCCTTCAAATCTTGTTGACCTGCATAAAACAAACAATTTTGAATGCGATTTTCTTCTTGCCGCAAACGGTGCGGTTGTTATGGATTCCGAAGGCAGAATTCTTGCAGAATCCCGTTGCGACGGCAAACTTGCAAGACCCCTTCTTAAATTCTTAATCAACCAGGGCTGTTATTGGGCAGATATTCATTCGGAATTCAAATACTCCGTAGAAGAACGTGATGACGAGCGTGACGACGGTGAATTCACTCTTGAAACCCTGCCTGAAATCCCTTATTTCAATCAGATAAACACTTCTCTTCCGAGCTTTGAAGAAGCGGCAAGAGTTACCGACGAAATCAAGAAGAATTTCGGCGATTATCTCAATCCCCTTCAAAACGGAAACTGCATCGACATTGTTTCCGCAGACATGAACAAAGCGCAAGGACTTTATTCTCTGCTTCGGATAGTCGGTGCAGAATATGAGGTCATGATAACAGTTGGCGATAACATCAACGACACCCACATGATTGCGGAATTCCGTTCATATGCAATGGAAAACGCCGTGCAAGCAATAAAAGACATTGCGGATTACGAAACAGCCGGAATAACGGAACTTATCGAAAAAGAAATGGGCATGTGATTTCCGCTTTTGTGTTGATTTTCTTTGAACACTTATATATAATGTTTTTATATTTTCAGGAATCGAGGTTCGGTTATGGCAGAAAAAAATTACGGAAAGCTTGTAAAAGCTCTGCAGATTGCGGCAGGAATATTCATGATTGCGATGGTTATTCTCTGCATTTATCTCACACAGAAATATAACATCAAGGTTTCAAACATCCCCGAACTTAGCAAAATGCTCACGGGCGGCACTCTCACACTCGCAATTGGAATCATCATCTTCTCGGTTGTCAAATCCTTTGCGCTTGTGTTCCCTCCTGCAGTTATTTTTTCAATCTGCGGCTACATAATGCCAAACTTCGGCTCTGCACTTCTTGTGAATATAATCTCTGTTTTTCTCAGCCTTTCAATCCCCTATTTTCTCGGAAGATTCACGGGCGCGGGAATGGTTGATACTCTCAAAGGAAAATTCAAGGCAATCAAAAAAATCGATGAGTTCGCAGGTGCAAACGAAACGGAAATGACCTTTGCGATAAAACTCTCGGGAATTATGCCCGGCGACCTTTCAAGCCTTCTTTTCGGCGCAATGGGAATTTCGTTCAAGAATTATACCATCGGCGCAAACCTCGGAAATCTTCCGCTTGTTGTTGTTTACACTTTCTTCGGAATTGCTCTTAAAAGCGTTGGCGAAAAACCCTGGGTTGCGATGATTCCCGTTGCGGTTATTATCGTGTTTATGCTCATTGCAAGCCTTATCACAAAAAATCTTATCAAAAAGACAAAGGCAAAACAGAATCAGGACAAATAAAAACAAAAATCCCCGTACCGATTGGTACGGGGTTTTTTTTAGCCAATGAACTTGATTGTGAGAATCTTTTTGCCTGTGATTTCGAAATCAACGAAGCCGTCAGCATCCATTGTGAGAGGTGCGGAATCGAGTTCTTCAAGAGTTACGAGCTTAACTTCGCTCCACTTCTTGCCTGAATATGCAGGAAGCTCGAATTCTGCCATCTGTCTTTCAACGGGTGACTGCACCTTTTCGATGGGTGCAATGCCGCCGTTAAGACGGATTGAGTTCTTGATTGTCTTATCGGAAGGATTGAAGAGACGGATAACATAGCCTTCGCCGTCTTCACTCTTCTTGATTGCGCTGATGTTAAGGTTTTCGTCCTTAAGCTCAATGAATGAGTGAGTGAGAGGATTCTTGCCGTGTGCTGTGGGAGCGAGCTGACCTGCTGTGAGATAGAGGTTGAAGCGTTCGCTCTCCTGCCATACGTTGCCTTCTTCCCAGTCGCCCTTATGAGGCATGAATGCATAGCGGAATGTGTTCACGCCGATGCACTGTGAACCCTTATCCCAGTCGCTGTAGTTCTGCATATCTGCAGTTACGCAAATGCGCAGAGGATATGCACGGATAAGTGAAAGGTAAAGAGTGTTGCACTCGTCATCTGCTGCTTCGTAAGCCTTAAGACCTGTGTTGAGAAGAGCAACACCGTTTGTGCCGTCTGTAAGGTCAACGAATGAGTTCATGGGATGCTCTGTCATGGGGATTTC
>JAZRJH010000255.1:0-19768 GCA_045645685.1 Acutalibacteraceae bacterium | reverse complement strand
TCTTTTAACAAGAACACCGGGGCTGAAAGGTTTTGTAACATAGTCATCAGCGCCGCTTTCAAAAGACATGAGTTCATCGAATTCCTGGCTTCTTGCGGTAAGGACAAGAATGGGGACAGAGCTTGATTCTCTGATTCTTCTTGTAACTTCCCAGCCGTCAGCCTCGGGCATCATGATGTCACAGATAACAAGGTCAATGTTTCCTGACGAAAAGAATTTATCGATAGCTTCCCTGCCGTCAACTGCTTCAACAGTTTCGTATCCTGCATTTTTAAGAAAGTCGCAGACAAGCCTTCTGATACGGGCTTCGTCATCGGCAACAAGAATGCGTTTCATCTGATTCACCGCTTTTCTGAAATAAAAATATATATAATATATTAGCATATTATATATATATAAATCAATAGTAAAATTCCGTGAGTCCGTGCCTGTTTTGTAATAATGACAGAAAATTTTCAACATTAAATTATTTTATTTGGAAAATACAGAAATTTTTATAAAACTATTGTTTTAGTCGGATTAATTTAGTATAATACTGTAGTATTTATCTTGGGTCGATACGACCTTTTGAAAGGTGTGGTTAAATGCTCGGCAAATATGTCAGAGTAAGGGTTACTAACCCTATCCGCTCCGTAAACAGGCAATTCGGATTTGTCTATCAGCTTAATTTCGGCGCAATAGAAGGTAAGAAACGTTACGACAGTATGTCTCACGGCGCTTATATAATGGGAATCAACCATCCCGTAAGAACCTTCGACGGCAGAGTTATTGCCGCAATTAAAAGAGCAGACGGCAGTCCCACGGTTTATGTCGTTGCTCCGAAAAGCATGAGATTTATTTCCTATCAGATTGAAGATGCCGTTGCATTTGCGGAAAAAGGAAGAAACTATAAGCTCGAATGCCTTTATGAGCGTTCGTGCGGTGCGGTTGTTTACCGTATTATCAACAATGAACTCCGCTATCTGCTTATCAAAAACCGTCGCAGTACTCATTGGGGATTCCCCAAAGGGCATATCGAAAAAGGTGAAACCCATGAGCAGACAGCAATGAGAGAAGTTCTTGAGGAAACAGGAATCCACATTCAGATTCTGCCCCAGTTCGCTTCTAAATCCGAGTATACAATTCAGGGCAGGGTTGAAAAATCCGTTACTATTTTCCTTGCTAAAACAAAGGACACACAAACAACTATCCAAAGAGAAGAAATCGAAGACTATATCTGGCTCAATTTTGATAAGGCAATGGATACACTCAGGTTTATCAATGACAGAAACATACTCCAGAGTGCCCACGATTTTCTTAACGAACAGAATATGATTGAGGAAGGAATACTGCAATGACAGAAGCCATTACAGATTATCTGGTCGGAATTTTTCAAGGTTCTGTCCCGAAAGAACTCATAATATTTATTATTTCGATGTTCCCCGTTCTTGAACTCAGAGGCGGAATGATTGCCGCAAAGCTGCTTGATGTTGAATTGCTCAGAGCTTTTGTTATCTGTTATCTCGGCAATATTCTTCCCATACCGTTCATTCTGCTTTTTATCAGAAGAATTTTCCAGTTTCTCAAGAAATTCAAAAAAGTCGGTTCCGTTATTGAAAAACTTGAGGTTCGTTCCATGAGAAAAAGCGAAAAGGTAAAACGCTGGAGAAGCTGGGGATTGCTCGCTTTTGTTGCCATTCCTTTGCCCGGCACGGGCGGCTGGACAGGCGCATTGATTGCGGCTCTTCTTGATATAAGAATCAAAACATCTTTTCCGATAATCGCTCTCGGTGTGCTTATTGCAAATCTCATAATGAGTGCGTTTTCTTACGGACTTCTCGGTCTTATCGGATTATAAAAAAATAAGGCACGGTGCCGAATAAAGCACCGTGCTTTTTGTTATGCAGGATTGTAATATGATTGTGTAAGGTTAATAAGTTTGCCCAGACGCTTGCCTATTTCTTCGGGAGTGCCTTTGATTTCGTTGTTAAGCCAGCTGAAAATAATTGTTTTTGCACCGGATGTAAGGTAGATAAGATAAAGTTCAGCTTCATCCTTATCTCTGCCTTCTTCAAGAGAAAGAAGTCTTTCAAGAAGTTTTTCATAATAAATATTTACAAGACGCCATATGAAGTTGTTGAGTATGTTTGACTGGGTGAGCATGCGATAGTATTCTATGTCACGAGCCATGTATTCGCATATGGCTGAAATAAAGTTTGCGGGTTCTGTGCAGATGTTTTCGAAACCGTATCTGTCAACAAAATCCATAAGATTCTTCATTTCTTCGCTTTCAATCTGGTTAACAACAGTTTTCACGTCCGAAAAATGCGCATAAAAAGTTCCGCGGCTGATATCAGCTTCTCTGATTATATCTGAAACCGTGATTTTGTTCAGCTCTTTTTCGTGAATGAGCTTAGCCAAAGCCTTTTTTATCAGATTTTTAGAGCGTATGGAGCTTCTGTATTCTGCCTTTGCCATAATAGTTTCTCCCTCATTTTTATTTCCCGATTAATAATTTAATATATTTTTTTCTAAAAGTCAATTAAAAAATTGTTAACATAATTTATTTATTTGGCTTGTAGAAGATAAATAATACTGCTATAATATAGAAAACACCCTTTGAGGAGGTAACAAAAATGAAACTTGTTACTCAGACAGAAATACTTTCCGAGCGTTTTGGCGATGCGGAAGCAATAAGAATTATTTGCGAAAGCGGCTTCGACGGAATAGACTATTCTATGTTCAAAATGGACGAAGACGATGATGTGCTCAATACTGCAGGATATAAAAATCACGTCAATGCCTTGAAAAATATTGCCGATTATTACGCAGTTACCTTTGAACAGGCTCATGCTCCGTTCCCGAGTGCAAAGGAATTTGACAGCGCATATACCGTTCAGGTTTTTGAAAAACTCAAAAGAGCACTTGAAGTTGCAGGTATGCTCGATGCAAAAATATGTGTTGTTCATCCCGTTCAGTTCAGCACAAATCAGTTTGAAAGAAACATGGAGCTTTATCACTCTCTTGAACCTTATGCAAAGGATTACGGTGTCAGGATTGCTCTTGAAAATATGTGGGGATGGGATAAAGAACTTAACAGAATAGTTCCGAATGTCTGCTCTGTTGCAGAAGAATTCAACAGATATGTTGATGCGCTCAATCCCGAAAACTTCACAGCTTGCCTTGACCTCGGCCATTGCGGTCTTGTAGGTGACAACGCAGGTGCAATGATTCGTCAGATGGGCAGCAGACTCGGTTGCCTTCATATTCACGATAACGATCATGTTAATGACAGCCACACGCTTCCTTATATGATGAATATGGATTGGGATGATATTCTTCACGCTCTCGGTGAGATTGATTATAAGGGCAACTTTACTTATGAGGCAGACCGATTCCTTAACGGCTTCCCCGATGATCTGCTTCCTGCCTGCGAAAGATTCATGCACGATGTGGGCAGATCAATGATGAGAAAAATTGAGAAATACAGGGTTAAAAAATGATAAATTTTATCTGTCCCGTGTGCGGAAAATATCTTTTTGAAGAAGAGAAACTTTACCGCTGTGAGAACGGACACTGCTTTGATAAATCAAAATTCGGATATGTCAATCTTCTGCAATCGCAGAAATCATCTGCCAAGCGTCACGGAGATGACCGTCTTATGGTAAGAGCAAGGCGTGAGTTTCTTGATTCGGGATATTACGGATTTCTCCGTGAATCTCTTTGCGGAGTTTGCAGAAAATATCTTCCCGACGGCGGAGATTTTCTTGATGCAGGCTGCGGAGAATGTTACTATTCTTCTGGCTTAAAAGATTTTTATTCGGAAAACAAAACAGAAATTTTTGTTGCAGGCGTTGACATTTCAAAGGATGCGCTTGAATATGCTTCAAAACGAAAAAGCGGAATTCCGCTTGCGGTTGCAAGTCTTTTTGATTTGCCGTTTGAAGACGAAAGTTTCGATGCCGTGCTTAATATCTTTTCGCCTGATGCGGATGACGAATTCTTCCGTGTGCTGAAAAAAGGCGGATATCTTATAAAGATTATTCCGCTTGAAAATCATCTTCTCGGTCTCAAGGCGGCAATCTATGATAAACCTTATCTGAATGATGTGCCTGATTCTGAAATCGGAAATTTTATCTGTGTTAAAACAAGTCAGATTAAAATGAATCTGACCCTTGATTCCAACGAAGCAATTCAGAGCCTTTTCAGAATGACTCCGTATTATTATAAAACGGGCGTTGTTGACCAACAGAAAATAAACAATCTCAATCATCTTGAAACTCAGGCAGAGTTTGAGATAAGAGTTTATCGAAAGGAAAATAACTATGCATAAAAAATTTGCACCAACACCGCCTATGGGCTGGAACAGTTGGGATTGCTACGGTGCTGCCGTTAACGAAGAACAACTTATCGGAAATGCCGATTATATGGCAAAACACCTCAAAGACTACGGCTGGGAGTATATTGTCTGCGATATTCAGTGGTCTGAACCTACAGCTGACTGCTATTATTATCACAACTTCGCACCGCTTTATATGGACGAATATTCACGCCTTATTCCTGCACCCGAAAGATTTCCTTCTTCAGCAGGCGGAAAGGGCTTCAAGCCTATTGCCGATTATGTTCATTCACTCGGACTTAAGTTCGGCATTCATATCATGCGCGGTATTCCCCGTCAGGCTGTTCATGCGAATGCAAAAACAATAACCGATGGTGTGACTGCAAAGGATATTGCACAGCAGTATTCCGTTTGCCCCTGGCAGACAGATATGTACGGAATCAATCCCGATGCCAAAGGCGCTCAGGAATATTACAATTCAATTTTTGAACTTTATGCTGAATGGGGCGTTGACTACATAAAATGCGATGACATTGCAAACACCGAATTCAGCAAGGATAATCCCTATTCCGCACGCCGTGAAATCGAAATGCTCAGAAAGGCAATTGATAACTGCGGCAGAGATATGGTGCTCAGTCTTTCACCCGGTCCTGCGCCCGTATGGGAACATGAACATCTTGCGGCAAATGCCAATCTCTGGCGAATGACGGGTGACTTCTGGGATGAATGGAGCAAACTTCACGGTATGTTTGAACGTTGCTATGCATGGCAGGATTATGTTCAGCAGGGTGCATGGCCCGATTGCGATATGCTTCCCATCGGCAGAATTCAGAAAACCGAAAAGCTCCCCGAATACAGAAACAGATACACACGCTTCACCCATGATGAACAGATTACAATGATGACTCTTTGGGGAATATTCCGTTCACCGCTTATGATAGGTGCGGAAATGCGTGAAAACGATGAATTCACTCTTTCTCTTCTTCAGAACAGAGAACTTATCGATATGCTCAAAACTTCATTCGGCGCAAAGCAGTTCAGCCGCAACGAAACCGACGGCAAGGGCGAAGTTGTCTGGACTTCAAAGGGAAAGGACTGCAAATATGTTGCGCTTTTCAATACAGATGATGAAACAAGAAGCATATCTTTTGATGTTACCGACATTGCAATGGGCGGAATGAATTATTCCGTTTGGGATATGTGGAAGCACGAAGAATACACCGTTACCGACGGAGTTTTCTCCGCTGATGTTAATTCCCACGGCGCAAGATTGTTTAAAGTTAAGGTGAAATAATTATGAAAAGAGAACCGAATTTAAGACTCGCAACTCAAAAGCCCGACCACATAATGGTAAGTATTTCGGGCGATGCAGAAACATCCATGACTGTAACATGGCGCTCAAGCGTTGATGTTACCGACGGTTATGTTGAATATTATGAAAAAGGCGGAGAGAAAAAGCGCGCAGATGCAATCGTGAAGCCTTTCAGGAGCGATGTCAACACGAGCAATATTTTCTGGGCAACTCCGTCAGATCTCAAAGCAGGCACAAGATATTATTATACCTGCGGAAGTGCGGAAAACAGAAGTGAAGAATTCTGGTTTGATACTCAGGAAGAAAATCTCACAAAGTTCAGATTTATTGCCATTTCCGACCATCAGAAGGATAATGACCACTATAATCCCGATTATTCAACGCTGAATAAATTCCTCAAGGATGCTCTCGCTAAATATCCCGATGTGAAGTTCATTCTCACCGCAGGCGACAACACAAACTGCGGTCAGCATGAAATCCAATGGAACGCCATGTTTGAAGGCATGGAAGGAATTATTGAACACATACCTTACATGATGGCGTGCGGAAACCACGATAACAGGGGCTTTGAGCATTATTTCCCCAATGAAGTGAACAGATATTATGCCGAGCCTGCGGAATTTTTTAACACACAGCTTGAGTATTCTTATCCGAAAAACGGTCCTGAAGGCTGGCAGACGGAAATCTATTCTTTTGATTACGGCAATGCTCATTTTAATGTTTTCGGTGTCAATGAACCTGAACTCATGAATGAATGGGCAAAGGTCGATATTGCAAAGAGTGATAAAACATGGAAATTCGGAGTTCAGCATTTCCCCGTTTATTATGCAGGTCCGAACCTTGCAAACGATGATGATTATCCCATGATGAGAGAGTCTATGGAAATGCTTGATGTTCTTTTCTCGGGTCATGAGCACAATTTCTCCCGTTCATTCCCGATAAAGAACGAAGAGATTTTTGACAGACCTTCGCAGGGTACGGTTCATTATGAACTCGGCAATGCCAATTTCAATCCTCCGGGAACAAAAACAACCGACAAGGTATGGCATGCATCTTTCTATCCGCATGAAGAACAGGTTTCGTCTTTTGCTCTTATTGAAATTGACGGCGATAAGATATCGATTATTTCCGAGCTTAACGACGGCAGAATTATTGATGAATTCTCAATAGACAAAGCAAAAGATGAAATCAGACCGTACAGAGTTGCTCCTGTTTTCGGTGAAGGCAGAACAAGAGTTTATTATAAAGGTGTTGATCTTGCTCTTTGCAATATGTCTACTCCTGCCGTTTGTAAGGACGGGGAGTGGTATATCGCCTTTGCAACCCTGATAAGATTTGCAGGCGGCGAAGATATCAGGGAAAAAGGAAAAGTAACTCTCAGGATTTATGGCAGAGAAATCACATTCACCGAAGGAAGCAATATTGCTGTTACAAACAAAGGCGATGTTGAACTTGGTGCAGAAGTTTTCAGAGGCAACGAGGGTCAGCTTTATATGCCTGTTGACGGCGCTTGCAAGGCATTCGGAATGAAATGGGCATATGCAAAAAGAAATAATTTTATAACAATCGAACATGTCAGCGAAGACCATCCGATTGTTCCGCAACCATAAATTAAACCCGAGGTTTCATAGCCTCGGGTTATTTTTATATTTTTATTGTTTCGACAACTGTCAGAATTTCTTTTTCAACCTTGAATCTCACATCGTACCCTGCAAATTCTATTCCGTAAATTCTTTCGGGAATATCCTGATAGCCGGGTCTGGGGTCTTGTGCAAGCACGGCGATGAGAGCGGATTGTTTTTCAGCAGGAACGGTATTTAAAAGTTCTTCGGGAAATTCAACTGTCAGTCTGCCTTCTTTTTCATCAAGTGCAAATCCGTTGCTTGCTTCGGGGCGGGAGTCCACATAAGGCAGGTAGGGTTTTATGTCGTAAATCGGAGTGCCGTTAAGCAAATCCGCGCCTGAAACGCGCAGAATACAGCCGTGTTTTTCTGTTTTTTCAACCCCGAGAAGTTTCACACATGAAAGACCTATCGGATTCGGTCTGAAAGGGGAGCGTGTTGCAAACACACCCATTCTTTTATTTCCGGCGAGTCTCGGCGGTCTGACCGTCGGAGTCCATTCCTTATCCATACATTCCGAAAACTGCCACAGAAGCCACAGATGTGAATATTCTTCAATTCCGCGAAGTGCATCGGGATTACGGTATTCGGGTTCAAAAACAATTGTTGCTTCAAGCTCATCCACTAAACCGCTTTGACGGGGTATGCCGAATTTCGATGAAAAATCGGTGTGGATATGAGCGATAATATTTATCTCGGTTTTCATTTTATCACCCTTTTTAAAAGATTTCTTCATTACTGTCGGTATCATAATCCTCATCAAATAATAAATATTTCAAATTGTGTTTTTTGCACATTTCAAGCGAATGATTATTATCTGTAATCAGTTCTTCTTTTGAAATATCATCGTATAATCTGTTTTCAATAACATTCTCATAGTTTACAATATCATCAAAATATTCATTTATATATTTTTCCGACATTATAAGGCAGATATATTTTATGTGTTCAAGATATTCTGCGGAAAAATCTTTTGCCCAGTCAAACGGTATATAACAGCCCTCAATGATAAGATTTTGTTTGTTTTCGATTGCGGTTTTAATCATTTCTTTAATGATATTCCATAAATAGGGTGTTAATTTGTCATCGTCCATAGGTGTAAGATTTGTGTTGCCGCTTCGGATAAGACCCATTTTCAGATGGTCAATTGAAAGATACGGATATTTATATTTTTCAAGCATTTTCTGTGCAAGCAAGGTCTTGCCCGTGTGAGATGCGCCTGAAATAAGAATTATCATTTTATTTCTCCTTAAAAATTCAAAGTGGATATTATTGAAAAAAGCACTTCCAACGGAAGTGCTTTTTGGAGCTACTAGGCGGACTCGAACCGCCGACCTCATCCTTACCAAGGATGCGCTCTACCACCTGAGCCATAGTAGCATATTAATATGCGCTCTTATCGAACGCATATTATACTATCATAATGTTTTGTTTTTTGCAAGTCCTTTTTTGTATTTTCTCAAATTATTTTTTCATCAACAGCTTTTTCAACAAGTTCTGCAAAAAGTGCACAAGACCAACTGAACCAACTTCTTGTGAACTTGTTCGGGTCATTCGCATC
The DNA here is from genome assembly GCA_045645685.1 of Acutalibacteraceae bacterium. Taxonomy (GTDB): domain Bacteria; phylum Bacillota; class Clostridia; order Oscillospirales; family Acutalibacteraceae; genus CAG-177. The sequence goes on along the minus strand of JAZRJH010000255.1, from coordinate 10,955 downwards.
AAATCCTTCGTGCATATATCCCGTGTTGCCGTCGGTTGTTTCAAGAATATGAAGAATCTCACGGATTTCATCGGCATTATTGCTCGAAAGCCCCTGCATTGAAAGGGCAATATGCCAGATATAGCCTTCGGGAGTGTGAGGACTTCCGACGCCTTTTCCGAACTTGCCTTCGTAATAATAGGGATTATCCTTGCTCAGAATAAATCTTCTTGTGTTGAGATATGTTTCGTCATCATATGCGCAGAATCCGAGATAGGGAGCAGAAAGAAGACTCGGTACATTAGCGTCGTCAAAGAGAAAATAATCGCCCTTGCCGTTAACTTCGCAAGCGTAGATTTTGCCGTATTTCTCATGTTCGACAACTGCAAATTCCGAAATGCCTTTTTCGATGTCGGATTTGAGAGAAACACAGTCTGCGATAAGTTCTTTTTCTTCGGGATATGATGCTTCAAGCATTTCTTTGAGATATCCGAGAACAACAACCGCAAACATATTCGATGCAACAAGATATCCGTATCTGCAGGCATCGTCGCTCGGTCTGAATCCCGACCATGTCATGCCCGTGTAATCAACGGGATTGCCCATGCCGTTATTGTGGATTGTGTCCTGCTCGGAGCAGTTTTTTCTTGTGAAACGATAGGGAGATTTTTCAAAATGGTGCTGTTCTGTTTTCCAGAGATTAACGGTTGTTTTTGTGCTTTCAAGAAAATCTTCGCCGAGAACTGAACTGTCACCCGTTGCTTTCCAATAAAGATAAGCAAGTCTTACGGGGTAGCAGAGAGAGTCAATTTCATATTTTCTTTCCCATACTATCGGGTGGTTTTCGGGATAGTCATCGAATTCTCTGTGGTCATTCGGCTCTTTTTTATAAGCATTTGCATAAGGCTCAAGAGAAATATACATTCTCTGTCTTTTGATAACACCTTTGAGAATTTCTCTGATGTTATCATTATCTTTTGCAAGGGGAATATAGTGAGAAACCTCTGCTGTTGAGTCGCGGAGCCACATTGCGGGGATATCGCCCGTGAGAACAAAAACAGAGCCGTCGGGCATGAATTCAGTTGCGGTTTCAAGTGTGTTGGGGTAGCAGTTTCTGTAAAGTTTTGCGAGCTTGGGGCTGTATTTTTCAATAACGGAACAATATTCGTCCATTCTTTTTTCTACGCAAACGGGGAGCTTCATAAAAACTTCCTTTCTTTATTTGAATATATTAAGATGATATAACGCGGTGAAAATAATGTCAACATATTATTGAAAAAAGTATAAATTATGATAAAATAATATTATGATATAAATGGGGTGATGTGATGAAGAAATACGGTCTTGTGCTTGCAGGCGGTGGTGCAAAAGGTGCCTATCAGCTCGGTGCATGGCAGGCGATGAAAGAACTCGGAATCAGATTTTCAGTTGTTGTCGGCACTTCTATCGGCTCAATTAACGGTGCGCTCATCGCTGCGGATTCTTTTGACGGCGCAAAGGATCTTTGGGACACAGCTTCGGTTGATAAAGGAGTTAATATAACCGAAGAACTCCGTGACCCCGAAAACCTTTTCAGCTTCAGAAATCTTCCTGCACTTTTCAAGGAGATTGTTAAAAACGGCGGAATTGATGCTTCGCCGACCAAGGAACTTATTTCACCGTTCATTGATGAAGAAAAGGTCAGAAAATCCGATGTCAGATTCGGAATGGTTACCTATCATCTTTCTGAATTAACACCGCTTGAAATATTTATTGATAAAATCCCTGACGGAAAGCTCGTTGATTATCTGCTTGCATCCGCAAAGGTTCCCGGAGTGAGCAAAATCGGGCCTGAAGGTGAGTGGTATCTTGACGGCGGAGTTTATGATAACGCTCCGATGGGTATGCTCATCCGTAACGGATATAACAGAATGATTATCGTTGATATTTCTTCCATGAAAGGACTCGGTCATAAAAACGATATCAACTGTGCCGAAATGATTTACATCAGACCCTATGATATCGAAGACCTGGGTGCAGCTTTTGATTTCAGCGAAGAAATGCTCGTCCGCAGAATGAAAATGGGATATCTTGATGCAAGAAAAGCATTCGGCTGTCTTTCGGGAGTCCGTTATTATTTCGAAGGCGAAACTATGCGTGAAATGGCGGAAGAGTTCGGGTCGCAGGCGGTTGAAGAGCTTGAAGAACTCGCATTCGGACTTGAAATCGAAAGATTCAGGGTTTACTCAAAAACAGAATTTCTTCTTGTTCTTAAAAAACGTTTTGATGAATATAAGGCAGAAGAAGAAATCAAGGAGTCCGAAACGGAGCCTAAGTTTTATGAACGGATATTCAGAAAAATATCCCGTTATAAATCAGAAAAAGATTTTTCACAAGCTCTGGCAGTTCTTGATAATATGATAATATAATAGCATAAAAAATCCCCGAGGCTTGAAGTCTCGGGGATTTCTGATATTATTTTGAGAATGCCTTGTCTGCTTCAATAAGTGAAATGCCTGCCTTGCCGAGAATGTTTGCAGCTTTTGCATTATCTTCAACCCTGATAATAACGCAGGCAGCACCTTCGTGGCGGGTGATGAAAGCATAAGCATATTCAATGGTGATGTCTGCATCTGCAAGAACTTTTACAGCTCCTGAGAATCCGCCGGGTACGTCGGAAACTTCAATTCCGAGAACATCTGTTACCGATGCGATGATTCCGTCAGCCTTGAGAGCTTCAAGTGCTTTTTCGTGATCGCTTACGATAAGTCTGAGAATACCGTAATCAGTTGTGTCTGCGATTGAAAGAGCACGGATATCAACGTTTGCATTGTTAAGAACGGAAGTTACTTCGTAAAGACCGCCCTGCTTGTTTTCAACAAAAACCGAAATCTGTTTTACGCTCATGATGTTTCTCCTTTCAGAATCAATCGTGAAGTTTTCTCTTATCAACAACTCTGACAGCCTTGCCTTCGCTTCTTGTTATTGACTTGGGTGCAACAAGGTGAACCTTGGGATTAATGCCGAGCATTGTCTTGATTGCATTTGCAAGAGACTTTTCTTTTGCGGCAAGATCTTTGACTGTGTCGGAGAACTGTTCGGGAGTAAGTTCAACAGATATATCGAGAGTGTCAACATTGTTTGCTCTGTCAACTTCGATAAGATAGTTGGGTGAATAGCCTTCCTGAAGAAGAACTGTTTCAATCTGTGAGGGGAACACGTTAACGCCGCGGATAATCAGCATATCGTCGCTTCTGCCCATAGGCTTTGCCATCTTGATAAGTGTTCTTCCGCATGAACATTTCTTTCTTGAAAGAACGCAGATGTCTCTTGTGCGGTATCTGAGAAGGGGGAATCCTTCTTTGTCGAGATTGGTGAAAACAAGTTCACCTTTTGAGCCTTCGGGAAGAACTTCTCCTGTGTCGGGATCAATGATTTCAGCAAGGAAGTGGTCTTCGTTGATGTGCATACCTGTCTGCTCTTCACATTCAAATGCAACACCGGGACCGGTTGACTCTGTGAGGCCAAAAATATCATATGCCTTGATACCGAGAGATTTTTCAATATCACGGCGCATTTCTTCGGTCCAGGGTTCTGCACCAAAAATACCTGCTTTGAGGCTGATATCATCGGGTGTAAGACCCATTTCCTTAAGAGTTTCGCCGATATATGCAGCGTATGAAGGTGTACAGCAAAGAATAGTTGAATGAAGATCCTGCATGAACTGAATCTGACGCTCTGTGTTACCCGATGACATGGGAAGAGTCAGGCATCCGACTTTCTGAGAACCGCCGTTAAGACCGAAACCGCCTGTGAAAAGACCGTAACCGTAAGCAACCTGACAAATATCTTCGTCTGAGCCGCCTGCAGCAACAATTGCTCTTGCACAGCAGTCTTCCCAAAGGTCAATATCGTTCTGTGTATAGAAAGCAACAACTCTTTTGCCTGTTGTACCGCTTGTTGAATGGATTCTTACACAGTTTTTGAGATCTGTTCCGAGAAGACCGTAGGGATATGCATCACGAAGATCAGCTTTTGTAAGAAACGGAAGTTTATACAAATCATCGATTGATTTGATGTCGTCGGGTGTAACGCCCTTTTTGTCCATAAGGTCACGGTAATACTTTACGTTTTCGTATACGCGCTTGACCTGCTTAACGAGCTTTTCGCTCTGGATAGCCTTGAGTTCTTCAACCGAAGCGGTTTCGATTTCGGGCTGGAAATATTTGCTCATTGTTGACACTTCCTTAAAATTATATGCTGTAACCCATTTCGAAGGCCTTCATGTTGAGGTCAAGGAATTTGGGAGGAACGCTTTCTTCAAGCGCTTTTAACCATTTTTCTTTTGAAACAACAGTCATGTTTTTTGCCATCGCACCGATGAGAATAACGTTAACTGCCTTTGAGTTGCCTGCTTCAACCGCCATGGGAAGGGCGTCAACTGTTTCAATATCTGCACCCGAAGCTCTGAGAGCTTCAATGATTCCGTCGGGGTATTCTGCCGCACCCATAATAACGGGCATGGGGCCAATCTGCTGGGTGTTGACGATGATTTTGCCGTCGGGCTTAAGATATTCAAGCCATCTTGCAGCTTCGAGTTTTTCAAATGCGAGAATAATATCAGCTTCGCCCTTTTCAATGATGGGGGATGATACCTTTTCGCCGAATCTTACATAAGTAACAACAGAACCGCCTCTCTGGCTCATTCCGTGAACTTCGGAAACCTTAACGTCGTATCCGCAATCGAGGAGCGCTGCGCCGAGAATACGGCTTGCAAGCAGTGTTCCCTGACCGCCGACACCGACAATCATAATTGATTTATTCATCTTGCTCATCCTCCTTATTCAATTGCACCGAATTTGCAAAGCTGGCTGCAAACGTTGCATCCAAGGCACTGTGTGAAGTCAATCTGTGCCTTACCGTCTTTCATGCTGATTGCAGGGCAACCAATTTTCATGCACATTTTGCAGGATTTGCACTTGTCGGCATTAACTTTAAGGGGCGGATTATGTTTAACTGTTTTGAGAAGAGCGCAGGGACGTCTTGAAATAACAACTGCGGGGCCGTCAGCTTCGAGAGCGTTTTTGATGCCTTCTTTTGTTTCTGCAAGGTTATAGGGGTCAACAACACATACGTTTTCGATGCCTATTGCCTTTGCAAGTTTTTCAAGGCTTACTGCATTTGCAGGTTCGCCCTTGATGTTCTTACCTGTTGTGGGATTCTGCTGATGACCTGTCATACCTGTGATGGAGTTGTCAAGGATAATAACAACAGAATTTGTTGCATTGTAAGCAATATTGATAAGACCGGTAACACCCGAATGGATGAATGTTGAGTCACCGATAACAGCAACGCTCTTTTTGGCATTTTCGGGATTTGCAAGGTTTCTGCCGTGAAGACCTGAAACTGAAGCACCCATGCAAAGAACGGTATCCATCATGCCGAGAGGGGGAGTAACGCCGAGAGTGTAGCAACCGATATCGCCGCTTACGGTAACATCAAGCTGCTTGAGAGCGTAGAAAAGTCCTCTGTGGGGGCATCCTGCGCAAAGAACGGGAGGTCTGGGAACAATGTTCACATCAGACTTGAGACTGTTGCTTTCTTCGCCGAGAATAACCTTTGCGATAAGACTCTGTGAATATTCACCCTGAAGAGTGAACACTTCTTTGCCAATAACTTCAATTCCGTTTTTGCGGCAATGTGTTTCGATGTAGTCATCAAGCTCTTCAATGACATATACTTTTTCGCATTCATCAGCGAACTTTTTGATCATGTCAACGGGAAGGGGATATACACATCCGAGCTTGAGATATGATGCGTTTTCGCCGAGAGCTTCTTTTGCATACTGATAGCATATACCGGATGTGATAACACCGATTTTCTTGCTGTTGTATTCGATAGTGTTAAGACCTTCTGCGCCTTCTTCGCAGTATGCAATCTGGTCAAGGATACGCTGTTCAACAACAACGTGCTTCACCTTTGCATTCGCAGGAACCATAACATATTTCTGGGGATTCTTTGTGTATTCCTTAAGACCGTTATCAACTCTTTCAGAAAGTTCTGCAACGCTTCTTGAATGAGCAACTCTTGTTGTAAGTCTGAGAATAACGGGTGTGTCAAATTTTTCGGAAAGATCAAATGCACGCTTTGCATAGTCAAGGCATTCAGCTGAATCCGAAGGTTCAAGCATCATTGTTTTTGAACCCATTGCATAGTGTCTGGAATCCTGCTCATTCTGCGATGAGTGCATTCCGGGATCGTCTGCAACAAGGATAACCATGCCTGCATTAACGCCTGTGTAAGATGCTGTGAAAAGAGGGTCTGCTGCAACGTTGAGACCAACGTGCTTCATTGCGCAGAATGAACGTGCGCCTGCAACAGATGCACCGAAAGCAACTTCGGCTGCAACCTTTTCGTTGGGTGCCCATTCTGAGAATATTTCATCATAAGTTGCGGCAAACTCAGTTACTTCTGTGCTGGGAGTGCCGGGATAGCTTGATACAACACGGCAGCCTGCTTCGTAAAGACCTCTTGCTACCGCTTCGTTACCTAAAAGAAGCTTCAAGGGATTTCCTCCTAAATAATAGATTCAATATTATTATAATGTTTAATTTATAGATTTACAAGATTTATTTATCAATCTTCATTTCAACCTGAGTTGCAACAAGACTTTCGCCGCAGTAAATTTTGCGGAGTTTGGGTTTTTCAATTTTACCTGTGGGGTTTCTCGGAACTTCAGCAAAAATAATTTTGTGCGGACGCTTGTAACGGGGAAGGTCACGGCAGAAGTCCTGAATATCTTCTTCTGTAGCGGAGCATCCTTCTTTGATTTCGATGATTGCAGTCGCAATTTCGCCGAGTCTTGCATCGGGAAGACCGATAACAGCAACGTCCTTTATTGCATCGTGCTTGCGAAGGAAATCTTCAATCTGAACGGGATAAAGATTTTCACCCCCTGAAATGATAACATCTTTTTTGCGGTCAACAAGATAAATGAAGCCGTCTTCATCTTCCTGAGCCATATCGCCTGTGAAGAGCCAACCGTCATGAAGAACATCGTTGGTTGCTTTTTCGTCTTTGTAGTAGCAGAGCATAACGCCGTCGCCCTTGACTGCAAGTTCACCGACATCGCCCTTTGCAACGGTTTTGCCGTTTTCATCAACAATCTTTGTTTCCCAACCGAAGCCTGCCTTACCGATAGCGCCTACCTTGTGAACATTGTCAACACCAAGATGAACACAGCCGGGACCGATTGATTCGCTCAGACCGTAGTTGGTATCGTATTTGTGATGTGGGAATATCTTGAGCCATCTTTTGATAAGGCTGGGGGGAACGGGTTGAGCACCGATGTGCATGAGTCTCCATTGTGAGAGATTGTACTTCTCAACATCAATATCGCCTCTGTCAATGGCGTCAAGAATATCCTGAGCCCAGGGCACAAGAAGCCATACGATTGAGCAGTTTTCTTCGGAAACAGCCTTGATAATCCATTCAGGCTTTGCACCCTTGAGAAGAACTGCCTTGCTTCCTGAAAGAAGGCTTCCAAACCAATGCATTTTTGCGCCTGTATGATAGAGCGGAGGAATGCAAAGAAAAACATCGTCTTTTGACTGCGAGTGATGGTTCTGTTCAACCTTGCACGAATGAACAAGAGCCTTGTGAGCGTGAAGAATAGCTTTGGGGAATCCTGTTGTGCCCGATGAGAAGTAAACCGCAGCCTCGTCTTCATCGGAAATTTCAATTTCAGGATTTTTTGATGTGCAGTATGTAACGAGCTTATTATAGCTTTCTGCAAATGTGGGACAGTCTTCACCGAGATAGAGCTTAAGATGAACATCGGGAATTCTGTCGCAGATCTGCTCCATTCTGCCTGTAAATTCAGGGCCGAAAACGATTGCATCGCTGTCTGAAAGTTTGAGGCAGTATTTGATTTCGTCTGCTGTGTAACGGTAGTTCAGAGGAACAGCAAGTGCCCCCGTTTTGAGAATACCGAAATAGATAGGAAGGTATTCGATGCAGTTCATAAGGAGAATGGCAACTCTGTCACCTTTCTTGATTCCCCTTGAAAGCAGGAAGTTAGCAAAACGGTTTGCTCTCTTGTTGAAGTCTTCCCATGTGATTTCGCTTCTGCCTGTAGATTTTGCACCTTGTTCGATGAGAGAATATTCTCTCCATGTAACGCGGCTCTTTTCCTGGATTTCAGGATTGATTTCCACAAGGCTTATGTCGTCTTTGAAATTAACGGCATTTTTTTCGAGAAATTCTGTGATTGGCATTTATATCATTCCTTAAAATTAATTACAATATAGAATAAACACAAACTTTTAACAATATAACATATAATGCTGCAATAATCAACAAATATTTTTCGCTTTGCAAGACGCAAGGAAAACACTTCATTAGTTTTAACTATCACAGCTTTAAAACTTTTAATCGCTAAAGTGTGATTATTTTACACCAGATTTCAAAATTTGTCAAGAGAAAAAGACGGTGAAAAGATAATGAAAAAAACTTTTGATTTTTTTGAAAAATTGCTTGACATTTTGTTTTTCTGTGTTATAATAGCATTCGTTGAGTTACGAAAGCTCAACGAACTGAATATCCGGGTGTGGCGCAGTTGGGAGCGCGCTTGACTGGGGGTCAAGAGGCCGTGAGTTCAAGTCTCGCCACTCGGACCATATTTAAAGAAACCGTTTAAACTTAAGGGTTTAAACGGTTTTTTCTTTTGTTTACCGACACGCTTGATTTTTTGCGAAAATTCACGAATCAGGAGTGTTGAAAAAATGGCAAAAATTACGATGAAAGTCTCGGTCAGCATGAGAGAAACCTTTGATGATTTCCTTCTTTTTAAGAAATCAATGGGTTTGAGTGAAAAAACTCTGCGAACCTACAAAGAGCATTTAACATCAATCGGAAAGCACTTACCCATTGATAATTCAATGGATTCCATTGAACAGAAAGACCTTGAAAGAATGATTTCGAGTATGCGTGATGTCGGATTATCCGCAAATTCGATTCAGAGTTATACAAGAACTCTGAAATCTTTTTTCTCTTGGTGCAAAGAAGAAGGAATTACGAATTTGAGCCTGTCAAGGTATAGAGCTGAGGAAACAATCAAGGACACCTACTCTGATGCGGAGCTAAAATTACTGTTAAAGAAGCCGAATATGAGAAAGTGCAGTTTCTCTGAATACCGCAATTGGGTAATCATAAATCTGCTCTTGAATAACGGTTGCCGTGCCGCTTCGGTGCGTAATATTATGAATAAGGATGTTGACCTGAACAATCAGGTAATCTATCTCAGACACACCAAAAACAAGAAATCTCAGGTCATACCGCTCTGTTCATTGCTCTGCGGCACATTGAGAGAATACATGAAAATAAGAGGCGGTTCAGATGATGATTATCTGTTCCCTAATGAAACAGGCGGCCAATTATCAGAAAACGGTTTGCGTTGCACCATTTCAAAGTATAACAAACGCCGAGGTGTCCAAAAGACAAGCATCCATTTATTCAGGCATACGTTCGCCAAAAAGTATTTGGTTGACTGCGGCGGCAATGCTTTTACTTTGCAAAGGTTATTGGGACATTCAACTCTCGATATGACAAAACATTATTGTGCTATATTTGATAAGGATATAACAAAGAACTACGATGCATTCTCACCTTTAAATAACTTCAAATCCAATAGTGAGAGAATAAAACTGAACAAATAGCTACAAATCCGCTCAAAAGAGCTTAAATCGATTCAATTAGCTTTAAACTATCAACTTTTGATAACTTTGAGATAAAAGAACAACTAAAAAAAGTTGTTCTTTTTCTTTTTTTGCAAAAGCAGAGGAATAGTTATGTGCTTGGGTACGGTGTTGGTGGGTGCTATAATGTAGACACAACGAAAGACAAACACCAACACGAAAGGAACGAACAAACATGAAACAGTTCAGACAACCATTCACTTAGCAAAGCCAATAGCAACACAGAATTATTTACCCACAAAAAACAAATAAAATTATCAAAAAAACATTTAAATTAAAAGGAGATTTTAAAATGAATAGAAATACACTTAGAATTAACGATGACAATACTGTAACAGTAACAAAGGCATTTGAGAAGAAGGCAAGAATCTATGGCACACCTGAATATAAGATTTGGCGTGAGTTCAAAGCAGAAAACCCCGATTTTGTAATGGTTACTAAGACAATCAAGAAGAACCCCGATAAGAAAACAACCAAAAACCTTACATATGAGAATATGGGAACGTTTATTGACGAGCAGGAAAACGCAAAGACTCTTAAATCGGAATTTGAAAAGGTCAAGAAAATGTCAAAGGTTCAGAAAAGTCCTTACAGTTATGTCCTTGATTGGTTCGAAGGAAAGTTTAAAGGCTATGAATCATACGATGTGTTTTTCAAAAATATTGAAGAACAGAAAGAAGCGAAAAAGAAAGAAACCGAAGATAACGAACCCAATCTTACGGTTGTAAATGAATAATTAAAGAAAGGAATTGATAAAAATGGCAAAGAATAACGGATATAGAATTGACTACACAACAAGCACTCTTATTATGAACTACAAGTTCAGAGATGCTGCAGAAGTTTACGGCTCTCCCGAATATACAATGGTTCAGGCAATAAAGAAAGATTTCCCCAACATTAAGGTCAGCATCAAATCAGGCAGAGAACAGAAAAAACCGAGAAAGAACAAGCGATTCACTTATGAAAACATGATGAAGCATATCGATTGTTATGATAATTCTAAGGCACTTCTTGAAATGTTTAAGAGGGTCAAAAAAATGTCTGCTCCGATGAAAAGTCCCTACAAATATGTTTGTGATTGGTTTATTTCACAGTTCCCCGATTATAAAGAAACACCTAAATTTGAGGTTGATTTCAAGCCCACTCTCACGGTTGTTCCTCCCCCTGATGAAAGTAAATATGATAAGAAAGATAAAGTTTCTTGAAAGGAACAAACTCATGTATTTTAATAAAGCAAGTCCG
>JAZRJH010000254.1:0-4364 GCA_045645685.1 Acutalibacteraceae bacterium | reverse complement strand
TATCAAAGCTCTTTCAAAAAACGAACACGAAAACCGCAGATATGATAAGGTTAATTCCGAACTTTCAAAGCAGGAAAAACACGCAGGCACGGTTATGGGAATTGTCAACCCTGCAATGACTCTGCTTATGAATCTCGGCATTGCAGGAGTTGTTGCCGTTGCCGCATTCAGAGTCAGCAAAGGATTATCATCCCCTGCAACGGTTATTGCATTCATGCAATATTTCACTCTTATCTCAATGGCGATGATGTCGCTTTCACGAATGTTTGTTATGTATACGAAATGCGCCGCATCCGCAAACAGAATTGCCGAAGTGCTTGACACTCCCGACAGATATGAAATCACGGATGATTTGAGAAAGAATGACGGAATTCATATTTCATTTGATAATGTTTCATTCTCATATCTCGGCAAAAAAGACAATCTGAAAAACATATCTGTTTCGCTGAAAAAAGGAGAAAGGCTCGGTATAATAGGTGCAACAGGAAGCGGCAAATCAACCTTCATAAAATTATTACTCCGCTTCTATGAACCCGAGTCGGGCGAAATCAGAATCAACGGCAAAAGCATAAAATCATACAGCAGAGATCAGCTCACTTCAATGTTTGGAGTTGCTTTGCAGAATGACTTTATTTATGCAGACACCATTGAAGAAAACATAAGATTCGGCAGAGATATTTCAAAAGAAAACATAATTTCTGCAGCAAAAACCGCTCAGGCACACGATTTTATTTCCGCAATGCCTGACGGCTATGCACATATGCTCTCATCAAAAGGAACAAATCTTTCGGGCGGTCAGAAACAAAGAGTACTCATCGCCCGAGCAATTGCATCAAGACCAGAAATTCTTATTCTTGACGATTCATCATCCGCTCTTGACTACAAAACAGATGCAAATTTAAGAAAATCGCTTGATGAAAACATGTCAGGCACAACCATAATAACCGTTGCACAAAGAGTAAGCTCGGTCAAAAACTGTGACCTGATTATCGTTATTGATGACGGAATTGTTATCGGTCAGGGAAAACATGAAGAATTGCTTGAAAGCTGCGCCGAATACCGTGAAATAAGCGAATCCCAGATGGGAGGTGCTTTTGTTGAATAATAACACAACAACCCGCAAAAGAGATAACAAAGGCATCATGCTCCGACTCGGAAAATATGTTTTTGCTCAATGGCATCTGTTTATTCCTGCAGTTATTTTCACTCTGCTTTCAAATCAGCTTTCATTGCTCGGCCCCCGATATTCGGGCGCAGCAATCGATGCGATTGAATCAGCAACAGGTGTCAATTACCCCGTTGTTTGGGAAAACGTTATCAGAATGATAATCTGTTATGCCGCATCCGCCGTTCTTTCATATATTCTTTCGGTTGTAATGATTCATCTGAGCCAGAAAATCACCTACAAGATGCGAAAAGAGCTTTTTGAAAAGCTCAACACTTTGCCCGTCAATTATTTTGACACACATTCCACGGGCGACATAATCAGCCATTTATCATATGATATTGACACAATCAACAGCACTCTTTCGCATGATCTTGTGCAAGTTATGACGAGTGTTTATACGGTTGTAGGTTCTTTGATATTTATGTGGCAGATTTCAAAAGTGATGATACTTATTTTTGTTTTCACCGTTCCCGTTTCAATTCTTTTCACCCGATACCGTTCAAAGAAAGTGAGACCTCTTTTCAGCGCAAGAGCGAAGAAATACGGTGAACTAAACGGCTATGCGGAAGAAATGCTTTCAGGCGCAAGAACAATTGAAGCCTATGGCAGACAAGACGTTATTTCAGAACGCTTCAATGATCGGAACGAAGCCGCTATGAACGCTTATTACAATGCGGAATACAATGCGGCATTGCTCTTCCCCACGATTAATTTCATAAACAACATCTCAATCGCTCTTGTTGCGATTTTCGGCGGCATTCTTTATATGTATTCTCAAAGCGGTGCTGTCACAGCGGGAACGGCATTCTTCATTACTCTCGGCGGTGTTGCGCAATTTGTTCAGTATTCACGCAAATTTGCAGGCCCGATAAATGAATTTTCAAATATTATTCACGAATTCCAATCCGCTTTCTCTGCGGCAGAACGTGTTTTCAGAATTCTTGACGAAGAACCCGAACCTCTCGATTCGCCCGATGCAAGGGATTTGAAAAACGTCGAAGGTTATGCAGAACTCGATGATATCACATTCGGTTATACGCCTGACAAAATAATTCTTGAAAATGTTTCCGTAACCGCATCAAAAGGACAGACGGTTGCAATAGTCGGTCCGACGGGCGCAGGCAAAACAACAATAATCAATTTGCTTATGAGATTTTATGACCCTCAATCGGGTGAAATCCGCATTGATTCAATTCCGACCCTGAAAATAAAACGCTCGGATTTAAGGCTCGCTTTCACCATGGTGCTTCAGGATACCTGGCTTTTCCACGGCACGGTTTATGACAATATTGTTTACGGAAAAGAAAACGCAACCATGGAGCAGGTCAAAGCCGCCGCAAAGGCTGCAAAAATAGATTCCTACATAGAAAGTCTGCCCGAAGGGTATAACACCGTTCTTTCAGATGACGGCGTTAATATTTCAAAAGGTCAGCGTCAGCTTATAACCATTGCCCGTGCTTTTCTTTCGGATACACCGATGCTCATTCTTGACGAAGCAACGTCAAACGTTGACTCAAGAACCGAAATTCAGATTCAGAGCGCAATGAATAACCTGATGAAAGGCAGAACCTGTTTTGTTATTGCCCACAGGCTTTCAACCATTCAGAATGCCGACACTATTCTCGTTGTCAGAGACGGAAAGATAACCGAGCAAGGGACTCACGATGAACTGATAAAGCTCGGCGGATTTTACAGCACACTCTATAACTCACAGTTTTCATAAAATAAAAGCACCGCCCGAAAACAGTTCGGACGGTGCTTTTTTTATTGGAATTTAAAGAATAAATCTGAAAGCATAAATAACAACATTTGTTATGTTGTTCAGGACAAATCTGATAAATGTGAAAATATAAGGGAATTCAAAAGTCCAGTCATCAAAGGTATCAAGAGTACCGATAAGAGATGAATCATAGGTGATTTCGGGATTTTTGAATGCCTTTGTTTCCATTTTCATTATGCAAAGATTCTTGCAGGCTTCACGAAGAGCGTTGCCGAATCCGACGGGGTCTTTTGCATATGCAAGCTTGACTGCCGCTTTATGCTGAACAACCTGAAGCGACCACATACCTGTAAGAATTGTATCGTTACCGTTATAAACAGCAGGCACTGGGCTCATATATCCGCTGCCCGTGAAGTTTGAAGAATAGTCAGAAACAACAAATCCTTCAAATCCCCACTCATCACGGAGCAGATCTTTGAGAAGTGCAGAGGATGAACCGCACCATTTTGTTCCGATTCTGTTATATGCGGACATAATTCCTTTGGGCTTTGCTTCTTTAACGGGGATTTCAAATGCGTTGAGATAAATTTCTCTCATTGCCTGCTCATCACACCAGGTAAAAATTCCGTTTCTGTGTGACTCCTGGTCATTGAGAGCAAAGTGTTTGATTGTTGTTACAAGGCTTTCCGAATTTGCACCTTTTATGATTTCAGCCGCCATAATGCCCGAGATAATCGGATCTTCGGAGAAATATTCAAAATTTCTGCCGCCTCTGGGGTTACGGTGGATATTTGCACCCGGAGCATACCATGTATCTGTGCCCATATCCTTGGCTTCCTTGCCTGCTCCCTTGCCCATTTCATAAGCAAGGTCAACATTCCATGTGCATCCGATAGCCGTTGCGCAGGGATAAGCCGTTCCGCTGTCTGTATAAACAAGACCGTTTCTGCCTTTGACAGATGAAGGGCCGTCATTATCCATTGTGTGAGGAATTCCGAGACGCTCAACACCGTGAGTTTCATAACCGCCATTGATAACAAGCATGGTCATTTCATCAAGAGTAAGCTGATCGAGAAATGCATCCCAGAGGGTTTCGTCTTCGGCAACATCCTCCAGGGTTATTGTTTCATCATATTTCACACCCATTTTCGGGGCTTCGCCTTCGGTTACGGGATCGGGAGTTTTATCAACATCAATAAGATAATCTTTTTTATCAAGTTCACGAAGCTCGGGATAAGTGCCGCTGACATCTGCTCTTGACATTATTTCATATCCGCTGTAAACATCCTCAAAAAGATTTTCGATTTTGTTACCCGTTGCAGAGTCCTTTTTAATTATCTTTGTTTCCGAAACTTTATAATCATATGATGCAATGTGATTTCTGACATCGTTTGCAACAATGATTTTATATGTACCCTTTTCAAGCACCCATGCTTCATTTTCCTTGTAGTCATAGGATGCCAAGTCGGAGGCCAA
>JAZRJH010000253.1:0-8075 GCA_045645685.1 Acutalibacteraceae bacterium | reverse complement strand
TCTGAACCGCACTGAATATAGTTAGAGGGGTCAAAAATGCAACCCATTCTGTCACCGTAATGCTCAGCAAGCTCAAGGCATCTTTCAGTTATATCGCCGTATATGCCTTTTTCGTTTTCGTGGCAGCAAAGAATGCCGTGCTCGTTGGCATAGTCAACCATTGCATCAAGTCTTTTATAAACTTCTTCTTTATATTCGTCACGGCTCTGACCTTTTGTGAAGAAGAAGCTGAACATTCTGATATATTTTGTGCCGAGAACTTTTGCAACTTCAACTGTCTGCTTGAATGCTTCAAAATGGGGAGCAAAGTCATCGTCGATTTCAATCTTGCCGTAGTGTGAGCCGATTGATGAAACCTTGATTCCGTTTTCGTCAAGGAGTTTTTTGAGGTCTTCGGCTTCTTCAACGGTGAAGTTTGAAATGTTTTTGCCGTTAACATTTCTGAGTTCAATGTATTCGATTTTGTTGGCTTTACATGCAGCTATCTGCTCGAGAATATCGGGCGATGCTTCGTCTGCAAAAGCGGAAAATAAAAATTTTGCCATGGTGTTTCCTCCTAAATATGGTTTTACCCTAATCAAAACAATTTTATCACTTTTTCATAATAATGCAAGTAATTAATAAAAATTAATCTTTAATATTTACAAAAATATGCATATGTAACAATGTGATTAATTGACAGACCTGCAAATTTAAGCTACAATCAGATTATACGAGAACGAAAAGGGGTATATTATGAAAAAAATAATCGCTCTTATTCTTGCATTGACTATGATTTCCGGAGTTCTTGCGCTTCCTGCAAACGCCGCCGAAATCAAAAACGGAAAAACCAACTATCCTTATATTTTTGTCCACGGAATGGGCGGATGGGCACCTTCAAACTCATATTATTCGCTTTCGCCTTATTGGGGCGGCGGACTTATGCCCGGTTCCGGAACGGATATTATTGAAATTCTTAATGAAAACGGAATTGAAGCATATGCGCCTGCAGTCGGTCCGCTCAGCAGTGCATGGGACAGAGCCTGCGAGCTTTATGCTCAGCTCACAGGTACTGTTGTTGACTATGGTGAGGCTCATTCAAAAGCTCACGGCCATGACAGATACGGCTTCAGTTACGAAGGCAAGGCAACTATGGGTGAGCCTTGGAATCTGAAGGATAAAATTAATCTTGTCGGACACTCATTCGGCGGTGCAACCGTAAGACTTTTCACTTCGCTTCTTGCTTTCGGCGATGCGGATGAAATTGCCGCAACGGGCAAGGATACAAGCCCTCTTTTCAAGGGCGGACACGATTGCATTCATTCGTGCATAACCCTTTCTGCGCCCCATAACGGCTCTCATGTCGCAAATCAGCTTGTTGACCCCGAAGTTACAATGATTCTTATGGCAACTGTGCTGAATTTTATCGGCATGGTTTTCGGCAACGATTTTCTCGTTTTTGCATTCCAGCTCGGACACATGGGACTTACGCCGAAACAGGATGAATTCCGTGCTTTTCTCAGTATTGACGGTATAAAGAGTTATTGCAAAACCAACGATAACTGCGGCTATGATATGACTCTCCGAGGTGCGGCTGAGCTTAACGAAAAAATCAAACTTGCTCCCGATACATATTATTATTCCTACACAACCGAAAACACATGGGATATAACGAAATTCGAGCTTCCCGACAAGGACCTGAGCCTTATTTTCTACATCTCATCGATGATGCTTGCGTCGCAAAACGGAAAGACCGTTGACGGAATAAAAATCGAAGGCGATTGGGCGCTCAATGACGGAATTGTGCCTCTTGCATCGGCAAGATATCCTTCTTGTGACGAAAAAACAGCGCTCAATTATGCTCAGGAAATTGCAAAGGGCAACAAAATCAGAAGCGGCAGATGGTATTATTTTGACCCCATGACAGGCATGGATCACTTTGATTTCTGCGGCACAAAGGACTATCCCGAAGGATTTGAAGAATTCTATTTCGGAATGGTGAACACTGCAAACAGCAGATAACAAAAACCCCCATCGGAACTCGGATGGGGGTTGATATTTTTCTTAATCAATTATTCTGCGTCGTCAGCGTTTTCCCAGTTGTGCCATACCGCCTGAACGTCGTCATTATCTTCAAACATTTCAAGCATCTTTGACATATTCTTGATATCGTCGGGATTTGTGAGAGCTGTGTATGTTGAGGGAACATATTCAACTTCTGCAGAAACAAAAGCGTAACCCTTTGATTCAAGGTCTTCTCTGACTGCTCCGCAGTCATTGGGTTCTGTTCTGATTTCAAAAACGCCTTCTTCATCTGTGATGAAGTCTGTTGCGCCTGCTTCAAGAGCATCTTCCATGAGCTTATCTTCGTCAACGCCTTCGGCTTCAACAACAAGAACACCCTGCTTTGAGAACATGAATGAAACGCATCCGCTCATGCCCATGTTTCCGCCGTATTTGTCGAAGTAGTGACGAACGTCACCTGCTGTACGGTTACGGTTATCTGTAAGAGCTTCAACGATAACTGCAACGCCTGAGGGGCCGTAGCCTTCGTATACGATTTCTTCGTAATCAGCGCCGCATGTTTCGCCTGCAGCCTTCTTGATGATTCTTTCGATGTTGTCGTTGGGAACGTTGTTAGCCTTTGCCTTTGCGATAACGTCCTTGAGCTTTGAGTTCGATGCGGGATCGGGGCCGCCTTCACGAACTACAACTGCAATTTCTCTGCCAATCTTTGTAAAAATCTTTGCTCTCTGATTATCAGTTTTTTCTTTTTTTCTTTTAATGGTACTCCATTTTGAATGGCCTGACATCTGTAAAACCTCTCTTTGAAAAATTTAACTTATTAATTATATATCAACGATATATTGTTGTCAAGAATTAAATGGACTTGGTAAAGCCCTCGCCAAGTATCTCGTTTGCCTCGCTGACAATGATAAATGTTTTTTCATCTATGGATTTGACGGTTTTGAGTATTCCCGAAATTTCATGTTTTCTTGCAACACAGATAAGGATATTCTTGCTGTTGCCCGTGTAAGCGCCTGTTGCGGGCACAATAGAAACGCCTCTGGGTGACGAATGGACAATTGCGCTTGCAACCTCATCCGCTTTTTCGGTAACAATCATCAGCATTTTGCCGTTGCCCCTGCCGTAAATAAGGGCGTCGATAACCTTTGTGCTCACAAAAATCATGATAATTGCATAAAGACCGCTTTCGATGCTTCTGAAAACAAGCATACCCGATCCGACTACAATTGCATCGGCAATCATAACTATTGTGCCGACGGTGATGTGCGGCCATCTTTTGTGAACGAGTCTGCCTACAATATCCGTGCCGCCGCTTGTTGCTCCTGTAATCATGATAAGACCGAGTCCCGAGCCCTGAAGCAGACCGCAGAATAATGCGGCGAGAATTTTGTCGCCCTGATATGCGGGTGCAAATAACGCCGTAACATCGAGTGCCGTTGAAAGAAGCACTGTTACCCATAAGGTTCGTGCAACAAGCTTTTTACCGAGATATTTCCACATGAGAATGAGCAGGGGGATGTTGAGAATAAGGTTTACCGTACCGACGGGAAACTCAAAAAGGTGGTTCAGAATAACCGCAACACCCGTTACGCCGCTCTGTGCAATTGAATTCGGGATGGAAAAGCTGTTGACACCGAACGAATACAGCAGACAGCCGATTATCCACATAATGTTATTTTTTGCAATATCAATTGCTTTTGATTTGTTCATATAATCATTCACCGCTGTTATTTGTGATTTCGGAATAAAGATATCTGATTCTGTCGGTTTCGCCTTTAAGCCATAGCCAACCGAAAAGGCTTTCAAGTCCTGTTGCATGATGATAATCCGAACTCGAAGCGTTTTTTGCCTTTGAACCGACATGGGCATTTCTGCCTCTTTTGAAAACTGCCGTTTCATCTTCTGTGAGAAGCGGCATAATTTTCTTTACTGCTTCTGCCTGAGCAACGGCGCAGACACGCTTACTTGCCATATTATGGAGAGCATTTACGGGTCTGTTTGCTTCGCACACAAGTTCACATCTTGTCAGCAAATCAAAAACCGTGTCGCCCACAAATGCAAGCGTAAGCGGACTGAGTGAAGAAACATCAATGTTTTTATCGTGTAAAATATCCATGATTTTCCTCTCAATCAGTTGACAAAATCGAATTCAAGATCATAAATCGAAACAGTATCGCCTTCGCAGATTCCTCTTTCACGAAGCGCATCGATTATGCCGCTTGAAATGAGAATTCTCTGGAAGTACTGAAGTGATTCATAGTCATCAAGGTCTGTGCGCTGAAGAATTTTGAGAAGCCACTGTGCTTCAACAAAATAAACATCATCCTCAACTCTGATAGAGAAGCCTTTGTCATTCTGCTTTTCAAACATTTCAAGGGGAATTGACTCTGCTTCGTAGATTTTGATGGGGGGCAGAGTCTGAAGTTTATTCCACACCGCGCTGATAAGTTCGCTTGTGCCTTCTGTGATGGGAGCGCACATGGTATGGAATTCGTAACCCTTGCTCTCAAAATAATTGCGGAGTCTTTCAAGCTGTTCATCGCTTGCAAGGTCAATCTTGTTTGCCGCAACAATCTGGGGTCTTTTTGCGAGTTCAGGGTCGAATTTTTCAAGCTCTTTGTTGATAATTTCAAAGTCTTCAATCGGGTCTCTGCCTTCGCTTCCTGCGGCATCAACAATGTGAACAAGAAGTCTGCAACGGTCAACATGGCGGAGAAATTCATGTCCGAGACCAACGCCGTCGCCTGCGCCCTCGATAAGACCGGGAATATCAGCCATAACAAACGAACTGCCTTCGCCGAGAGAAACAACGCCGAGAACGGGTGTAAGAGTTGTGAAATGATAGTTTGCAATGATGGGTTTTGCCTGGCTTACAACGGAAACAAGTGTTGATTTACCGACATTCGGGAATCCGAGAAGTCCGACGTCTGCAAGGAGTTTGAGCTCAAGAGTAACTTCCCATTCTTCGCCGGGAATACCGCTTTTTGCAAATCTGGGCACCTGTCTTGTGGGGGTTGCGAAATGGGGATTTCCCCATCCGCCCTTGCCGCCTTTTGCTGCGATGAACTCATCCATCTCGCTCATGTCAGCCATAACAGCGCCGCTTTCAACTTCCCTGATTATTGTGCCGCGGGGAATCTTGATGATAAGGTCTTCGCCGCCTCTGCCGTTTTTGCGTCCGCCTGAGCCGTTTTCGCCGTTGGGAGCAACATATTTTCTTTTGTAACGGAAGTCTGCAAGGGTTGAGAGATTGTCGTCAACCTTGAAAACGATGTTTCCGCCTCTGCCGCCGTCACCGCCGTCAGGACCGCCTGCAGCAACGTATTTTTCTCTGCGGAATGTTACCGCACCGTTACCGCCGTTACCTGCTTTTATTTTTATTTTCGCAATATCAACAAACATAGTTTTTTACCTTTTCTCTGTTTATTTTAGAACATATCTATTCATTATGAATTATATCCCAAACAGCATTGCTTTACAATAGATATTTTCTACAATTTATTATAATAATATTTACAAATATTTTACTTTTATTTTTATAAAATATATGTTATACTATTCAGTAATTAAAATGGATTAGTATCGGCAGGTGAAAATATGGCAGTCAAAATCAGCGAAATCATAAAAGGCAGTGTTGCGGAAAAGAAGAAAATCAAAGAAGGCGACACTCTTTTAACCATCAACGGCAACGAAATAAACGATGTTCTTGATTACAGATTCTATATCAACGACACAAAGCTCATTCTTTCGCTGAAAACAGCTGACGGAAAATCAAGGCTTGCTGTTATTCATAAGGATGAATTTGAAGATATCGGTCTTGAATTCGAAACCTATCTGATGGATAAACAGAGAAGCTGTAAAAATAAGTGCATTTTCTGTTTTATTGATCAGCTTCCGAAAGGACTTCGCAAAAGTCTTTATTTTAAGGACGATGACTCAAGATTATCTTTCCTTTTCGGAAATTATATAACACTAACCAATCTCACCGATGCTGAAGCGGACAGAATAATAAAAATGCATATCAGTCCCGTCAATATTTCCGTGCAGACGATGAATCCCGAGCTTCGTGTGAAAATGATGGCAAATCCCAAAGCAGGGGAATCGCTGAAATATCTGCATAAGTTTGCGAAGGCAGGAATTGCAATCAATACTCAGCTTGTTCTTTGTCCCGGAATAAATGACGGCGTTGAACTTGGACGCAGTCTTTCGGAACTCGGTACGCTTTATCCGTCGGTGCAAAGTGTAGCTGCTGTTCCCGTCGGACTTTCCGACCACAGAGACGGTCTTTGTCAGCTCGAGCCCTACACAAAAGAAACAGCTCGTGATGTTATTGATATAATTGATAAATTCAACGAGAAATTCATGAATGACCACGGCGAAATAATCACTTATGCGGCAGACGAATTCTATCTCAAAGCAGAGCTTCCAATTCCCGAAGCGGATTATTACAACGGTTTTCCGCAGCTTGAAAACGGAGTGGGCATGTGGGCACTCCTTGAATCGGAATTCAATGAAGCACTCGGCGAATGTGAAATAAAGTCACTTGACCGCACGGCAACAATAGTTACGGGCAAGGCGGCATATCCGCTGATTGCTTCCCTTGCAAAAAAAGCCTGCGATAAAATAAGCGGTCTTGAAATAAATGTTGTTGCGGCGGAGAATAAACTGCTCGGAAAAATGATAACCGTTTCTGGTCTTCTCTGCGGCAAAGATATAGTATCCGCTCTTGAAGGAAAAAATCTCGGCGATGAGCTTATAATTCCGCCGAATTGCCTGCGGAGCGAAGGTGATATGTTCCTTGACGATATGACTGTTGAGGAGCTTTCGGAAAATCTTAAGATAAAAGTTACTCAAAACGGCAGCAGCGGTTATGAACTGCTGAATGCAATGACAGGAGGTTAAAATATGGCTAAAAGTGTTGTAGCGATAGTCGGCAGACCCAATGTCGGCAAATCGACACTTTTCAACAAGCTGGTGGGCGAGCGTCTTTCAATCGTTGACGACACCCCCGGCGTTACAAGAGACAGAATTTACGGCGACTGCGAGTGGCTCGGCAGAAAATTCATGCTTATTGATACAGGCGGTATCGAACCCTATTCGGATGATATAATTCTCAAGCAGATGAGAATGCAGGCAGAACTTGCAATCGACAGCGCTGAGGTAATCATTCTTGTTACCGATATCCGTTCGGGTGTTGTTGCAACCGACAGCGAGGTTGCGGCGATGCTCCAGAAGAGCGGAAAGCCTATCATTCTTTGTGTCAATAAATGCGACACTCCGGGTGAACTCCCCCCCGATTTCTATGAATTCTATAATCTCGGTCTCGGCGATCCGTTCCCCGTTTCATCCGTTCATGGCATGGGTACGGGTGACCTTCTTGATGAAGTTCTCAAATATCTTCCTGCCGATAATGAAAACGAGGACGAAAGAGATTCAATCAGCGTTGCGGTTATCGGCAAACCTAATGTCGGAAAGTCATCGCTTGTTAATGCCGTTCTCGGCGAAAACAGAATGATTGTTTCAAACATCGCAGGCACAACAAGAGATGCAACGGACTCTCTTGTTGAAAACAGCCACGGTAAGTTTGTGTTCATTGACACAGCAGGTCTTCGCAGAAAGAGCCGTGTTTATGATCAGATTGAAAAATATTCGATAATCAGAGCCAAGATGGCGGTTGAAAGAGCGCAGGTCTGCGTTATCATGATTGACGCCACCGAAGGATTCACGGAGCAGGATTCCAAGGTTGCGGGTATTGCACATGAAATGGGTAAGGCTTGCATTATCGCAGTTAATAAATGGGACGCCGTTGAAAAGGACGGCAAAACAATGGACAGCATGAGAAAACAGCTTATGAAAGATTTCTCATTTATGTCATATGCACCCATTATCTTTATCTCCGCAAAAGAAAAAATCAGACTTGACCGTCTTTTCGAGCTTATCAAGTTTGTTGACACACAGAATGCAATGCGAATTTCAACAGGTAAACTCAACGATGTTCTTGCAGACGCAACCGCAAGAGTCCAGCCTCCCACAGACAAGGGCAAGCGTCTTAAGATTTACTACATGAC
>JAZRJH010000252.1:0-1635 GCA_045645685.1 Acutalibacteraceae bacterium | reverse complement strand
TTTAAATCGAGAATAAGGCTTTCCCTTTCCTTTGTGCCAATTTGTAAAACTCCCATGCACCTCCGAAATTGCGGGTAACATAGGTTACGACGATGTCAGATTTATTGAGCATCCATTTATTGCGGTAGTTGATAGCGAAGCGGCGGGGAACGGTTTCTATTCCTTCGGGGAGAATTGAGTGCTCGTCTGGAATGTCATTCTTGCTTGGCATATAGGCAAGGACAACGTAATATTTTATCGGATATGTTTTTGACAAATCCTTGAGCTGACGGCGTACCATAGCATCAAAGTTACCGTGGTTGCCAACATAAAACACAGTTGCATTTTTATTTTCAATAAGGTCTATCAGAGTCAGTCGCAAGGCTGGCTCTGTTTCTTTTGGGGTATCTCTGTGACCGAAGAAGGTTACTGTTGCCATATAATAACACCTCTTTTATGGGATATATCGTAATTATAGCACAGAAAATATAATTATGCGATATATCCCACACGATTTATCGCAGATTTTTATAAACTTAAATCAACGATATATCGCAGAGGTGATCAGCTTTGAATGTTAAAAAAGCCGTTGAATTGAGAATTATTGAACTTTGCAACAAAAGAAACATCGCAATTAATGCTCTTGCAAATATTTCGGGGGTTTCTCCCTCAACCGTTTACAGTATGCTCAATGAAAAAAGCAAAAATCCCGGTGTTGTTTCAATCAAGAAAATCTGTGACGGATTGGAAATAAGCGTCAGAGAATTCTTTGACAGCGATTTGTTTGATGATCTGGAACAAGAAATAAAATAAAAAGCGAGCCGTCCGAGATGATATCGGGCGGCTTAATGTTTGATGTAATGATTTGATGCTTGGAAGCGTTGATATATAAGGGCGTTTTTGCGGATTTTTTGAATCTGAATATAAGATGACCTTGAGGGCGAAAAAACGGGGCTTGTGCATTACATAACTTTAAAATTACACATAAAGGAACTCGGCGAAAGCAATTTCTTCGGCTTGAGCTTTGCAGGTGTTCATCAGACCGACCCATTTCATTTGGTCGATTTCTTTCAGTTTTTCGGTTACCCCTGCGGATTCAGCAATCTGCGGGATAAGAACGTCAATACGGTTTTCAATTGCTTCGTTGATTTCGGCACAGTGTTCATGAAGTTGCTCACGAAGCACCAAACGGTTATACAGCGCAGGTCTGTGGTCACGAAGATAATCACGGCGCATTCTGCCGTATTTACCGATAGGCGGTGACGGTTTGATTGTCAGGTTCGGAATGTAATAATCTCCGACTTTGGTGTAAGTAAGTTTGTTTTCCATAAAATCAATCCTCTCGTTACATTATTTTTGATTGCGAGATAATATTATAATGTAATCACGGATTTGTCGAGGATGTCAATTATAAGAAAAAGCCACCCGAAGGCGGCTTTTTGATTGGAAATCATTCTTCTCTAACTACATATTCATAATCATCGGGGTCCATATAGTCATCGTCGCCTTCGAGAATTTCTGCACCTTCGGCAAACGCGTTGTTGCATTCGTCTGCATAATCCTCTGCATCAGCTTCGTTGTCGAACACTTCGTCATCTGTGTCGATAACGTTACCTTCGGAATCAAGTCGGATCGTAGCCATGTCGTTCTGTGAGC
>JAZRJH010000251.1:0-1826 GCA_045645685.1 Acutalibacteraceae bacterium | reverse complement strand
TTGAAGAATTCCCCTACACAATCCGTGTTGTATCCGAAGTTCTTTCATCAAACGGCTCAACATCACAGGGCTCAGTCTGCGGTTCAACACTTTCACTTATGGCAGCAGGTGTTCCCATCAAGGCACCCGTTGCAGGTATCTCCTGCGGTCTTATCACAGAAGGCGACCGTTTCATGACAATGGTTGATATTCAGGGTCTTGAAGACTTCTTCGGCGATATGGACTTCAAGGTTGCAGGTACAAAGAAGGGTATCACATCAATTCAGATGGACCTCAAGGTTCACGGTCTTACTCCCGCTATCATCAGAGAAGCTCTTGATAAGACCTACAAGGCAAGATGTTATATTCTCGATGAAATCATGCTTCCCGTTATCCCCGAACCCAGAGCAGAGCTTTCAAAGTGGGCTCCCAAAATGCTTACAACTAAGATTGACCCCGATAAGATCGGTGATGTTATCGGTAAGCAGGGCAAGGTTATCCAGAAGATCTGTGCAGAATGCAACTGTAAGATTGATGTTCAGGAAGACGGCAACATCTTTGTTTCATCAACAGATATTGATGACGCAAGAAGAGCAATTTCAATCGTTGAAACAATTGCTAACGATCCCGAAGTCGGCGCAATTTACAAGGGTATCGTAACCCGTCTTATGAGCTTCGGTGCATTTGTTGAAATCGCTCCCGGCAAGGAAGGCATGGTTCACATCAGCCAGCTCGATGTTAAGAGAACAGAGAAGGTTGAAGACGCAGTTAACGTTGGCGACGAAGTTATCGTTAAGGTTCTTCCCAAGGACGACCAGGGCAGACTCAACTTCTCACGCAGAGAAGCTCTTATTGAGGTTGAAGGCCTTGTTCCCGAAAACACCGTTTCAGACGCACCCAGAAAGCCCAGAAGAGATTTCAAGGGCGAAAGAGGCGGCAGAGCTCCCAGAAAAGAAAACAACTAAATAAAAATCATCACCGCAGATTGGTTTCTGCGGTGATTTTTTTGCAAAAAACAACAGTTGAGCAAGCAAAAATATTATGATATAATAAATCATCTTCATCCGAAAGGATTTTCACATGATTGCAAAAGATGTTAAATTGATTGAATATTCAAAAGGCGTTGATGTGTGGAACTGCATAACCCATGCTGTCGGTGCTGTTTTATCCGTTGCGGCAATTGTTGTTATGATGATTTCTGCAGAAGGTGTAAGAGAAATTGTTTCTGCTTTTCTTTACGGAGCTTCAATGCTTGCTGTTTATACGATTTCTGCCGTTTATCACGGACTGAAAAAAGGCGAAGCAAAAAGAATTTCAAGGCTTCTTGACCATGCGGCAATTCCGATTCTCATCGCAGGCACAACAACTCCCTATGCATTGATAGTTCTTTATGATATAAGTGTTTTTCACGGAATAGCTGTTCTGACTGCGGCATGGTTTTGCGGATTGTTCGGTTTGTTTTCAAAACTGTTTTTCTTTGAGAAACTGAAAAAAATCACCTACGCGGTCTACATAATCTGCTGTGCAGCGATGTTTCTGAGTGCAATCCCCGTTATCGATGAGGTAAAAAAAGGTGCATTCGGTCTTATCGGTGCAGGCAATGCCGCCTATCTCATCAGTGCGGTTTTCTGTTATCTCGGTATAAGACACGAAAAATTCCATGTGGTTTTCCACCTGTTTACTCTGGTTGCAGGTGCGATTCATTTTTATGTTATTTACGGTATAGTTTTAAGGTGACCTATGAACGAAGAAGATAAACTCCTGCTTGCCAGAATCCGTGACAGAGAAAGGCAATGCGGCGATAATTCAATGATAACAAACAGCGTTTTTCTCGATATGAGAGAGCG
>JAZRJH010000250.1:0-3321 GCA_045645685.1 Acutalibacteraceae bacterium | reverse complement strand
AAAAAGGGTGAATATCTGATTCATTGTCTTACTGTTATCGGTCAGATTGAAGGGCATTATATTCTTCCTGCTCAAAATAAAACAACAAAATATGAGCACGTCATTCCTCAGCTTGTAGCTATTGAAGAAAGTGATGAAGTTGACGGTCTTATTCTTATTCTTAATACTGTCGGCGGTGATATCGAAGCAGGTCTTGCGATTGCCGAGCTGATTTCAGGGATGAAAACCCCGACTGTTTCGCTTGTTCTCGGCGGAGGTCATTCAATCGGTGTGCCGCTTGCCGTATCAGCTGACCGTTCTTTTATTACGCCTTCCGCAACAATGACAATCCATCCTGTGAGAATGAACGGTCTTGTGCTTGGTGTGCCGCAGACACTCTCATATTTTGAGCAGATGCAGGAGAGAATTGTTCGTTTTGTTTCAGACAATTCTTCGATAAATCCAGACAGATTTCGTGAAATGATGCTTGCAACAGGTGAACTTGTGATGGATGTGGGAACTGTTCTGAGCGGTGAAGCTGCCGTCAATGAAGGACTCATCGATTCGCTCGGAAGTTTGTCTGATGCATTGAATTGCTTATATGATTTGATAAATAAAAATGACGAGAAAAATTTTTCTCCGAAAGGATGACATAAATGGCAAGTACCCAGAATAAAAAGAAAAAACCGCAGTCCAAGACTTCTGCTGCATCCAGAAATACGAAGTCCGTTCCTAAAGAAACACCCAAAAAAGAAGTTTCTCAAACTGTAAAAAGGCAGAAATATGCCATAATTCTTATGGCTGCAGCAGTATTTCTTTTCTGCGTTGCATTCATAAAGGGTGAAAATGTATGGTTCCATCTTCACAATGCAATGTTCGGAATTTTCGGTTTCTGTGCTTACCTTATTCCTGCCATGCTTGTTTATATGGCTATTGTTTATGCGAAGGATAAACCGCTCGGAAGTATTGCGGCAAATCTGACGGGTGTCGGTGCTTTTGTTGCTCTCTTCAGCGGTGCGGTACATATTCTCACAAATGATGCACTTTATCTTAAAGATATCGGAATTCAGATTCAGATTTCCGATGCATGGAATAAAGCAGAAGCTCTCGGCAACGGGGGTGTTATCGGTGCGATTATCGGCGGTCTTATTTCCAAACTTTTCGGAAAAACAGGCGCAGGTATAACTGTTGTTATTCTTCTTGTGATTCTTGCAATGTTCCTTACGGGAACTACTCTTCTCAATCTTGTCAATGCTGTAAAAAAACCCGTCAAGCGTGTGGGTGAACTCACTAACGAAAAACTTGAACAGAATGCGGCAAAACGTGAACAGCTTGAGCTTGAAAAAGAGAAAGAGACAAAGAAAACATTCAATCCGCCCAAAAAACCGACGGTTGCTGTTGAAAAATTTGAAGATAACTTTATTAAGGACGAAACAACGTTCACACCCGTTATCAATGAACCTCTTCCTGAAATTCCCGTTGTAAAACTTCCGAATTCCGAATCAACAGATATTATTGAAGAAACAATTGAAGAAGCGGTTAAGGAAGAAACAAAACCCAGGCGCAAAAAGAAAGCGCCTCCCGTTCCTGACGGAGATCCCGTTTCCGAACCAGAAGAAATTCCCGTTGAGATTCTTCCCGAATTGAATGAAGGCGAAAAACAAGGCTATATTTATCCGCCTATCGATTGCCTGAATCTTGTTGAAAGAGAAACGGGTCTTGATAATATGACGGAAATGCAACTTGGTGCGCAGAAACTTGTAACAACGCTTGAAAGTTTCAATATCAAAGCTGAAGTTTCCAATATTTGCCGCGGTCCTTCGGTAACAAGATATGAGCTTGTTCCCGCTGCAGGTGTAAGAATCAATAAAATCACAAATCTTTCGGATGATATTGCTCTGCGACTTGCCGCAACAAGCGTCAGAATCGAAGCTCCGATTCCGGGCAAATCAGCAATCGGTATTGAAGTTCCCAACAGCGCAAAGTCAATGGTAACAATGCGAGAAATCATTGACACTCCGCAGTTCAGAGATTCCAAAAGCAAGCTCACCGTTGCGCTCGGTAAAGATATCACGGGCAATATTATCTGCGCTGACCTTGCAAAAATGCCCCATCTTCTTGTTGCAGGTACAACAGGTTCCGGTAAATCTGTCTGCCTTAACTCGATGATAGTCAGCATTCTTTATAATGCATCACCAGATGAAGTTAAACTTCTCATGATTGACCCCAAGATGGTTGAATTTACTGTTTATAACGGTATCGCACATCTTGAAGTTCCCGTTGTTTCCAACCCCAGAAAAGCTGCGGGTGCGCTCGGATGGGCTGTTGGCGAAATGGAAAAGAGATATAAGCAGTTCTCTGAAAACAGCGTCAGGGATATCAAAGGATTCAATAAACTTTGCGAAACAAGAACCGATCTTGTCAAGATGCATCAGATTGTAATTTTCATCGACGAACTTTCTGATCTTATGATGGTTTCGCCGAAAGAAGTTGAAGATTGTATTCAGCGACTTGCACAGATGGCTCGTGCAGCAGGTATCCACCTTGTTATCGCAACTCAGAGACCTTCAGTTGATGTTATTACCGGTATCATCAAAGCCAATATTCCCAGCCGAATTGCTCTTTCTGTTTCATCTCAGGTTGACTCAAGAACTATTCTTGATGCTGTCGGTGCGGAAAAACTTCTCGGTAACGGTGATATGCTCTTTAATCCCGTCGGTTCATCAAAGCCGACCCGTGTTCAGGGTTGCTTTATTTCCGATGCGGAAGTTGAAAATGTTGTTAATCACATCAAGTCACAGCTTCAGACAACTTATAACGAAGAAACAATGCACGAAATTGAAGCAAAAGCTGCTGCATCAGAAAGCGCAAAGAAAAAGGGATTTGAAGAAACAGAAGATAATGATTTTGATCCCATGCTTAACGATGCAATCGAAGTTGTTGTTACTGCAGGCGCAGCTTCAACAACTATGTTACAGAAGAAATTAAAACTCGGATATGCAAGAGCATCAAGAGTTATGGATCAGCTCGAAGAAAAGGGTATTGTAGGTCCGTCCGAAGGCGCAAAACCAAGAGCTGTTCTTTTAACCAAACAACAATGGTATGAGATGCAGGCACTCGCCGACGGCGCAGGAACTGCTCCTGATATTGACGATGTTTTTGCCGATGACGACGATTATGCAGGTTCGGAGGATGACTTTGAATAATTCAAACGGATTTTTGCCCGTTACAAAAAAAGAAATGACCGAAAGAGGATGGGAGCAACCGGACTTTGTTTATGTCAACGGTGATGCTTATGTTGACCATCCTGCTTTCGGTGCGGCAATAATTACAAGAGTGCTT
>JAZRJH010000249.1:0-14234 GCA_045645685.1 Acutalibacteraceae bacterium | reverse complement strand
CAGCTGCAAAGGGAACTGCGCTCATCCAGTAGCTGCCTGTGTATGAAAGTCCGCTGATTGAGCTCTTGAGCCAATCCTTACCGCAAAGAGCCGAAACGTTCCAGCCGTTTGCAAGAGCTTTACAGAAGCAGATAAGGTCAGCTTCAAAGCCGTAATGATGGTCTGAACCTGCAAGGTCAAGTCTGAAACCGCAACGAACGTCGTCAACGATAAGAACGATACCCTTGTCTGTGCAGAGCTTGCGAACTTTCTGCCAATAACCTTCTGCGGGGAGAACGTTATCAAGGAAGTTGCCGTGCATATAGGGAGTTGAAATGAAAGCTGCGATTTCGCCTTCATTTTCAGCAACGAGCTTTTCGAGTGCATCGAAGTCGTTCCAATCAACATAAAGATTATTGGAAACATCCTCGGGAATAACACCGGGATAGTCAACCTTCTGGCACCAGGGTGCAACACCGTGGTAATAACCCTTAACGAAGATAATCTTCTTTCTGTGGGTTGCTGCTCTTGCAGTCATGATAGCAGCTGTTGTTGTGTCGCCGCCGTTCTTTGCAAAGAATGCCCAGTCTGCGGAAGCAACGGTATCAACCATAAGCTCTGCAAATTCGATAATCTTTGTTGAAGGAGCTGTAACACAGTTTTCGATTTTCATCTGTTCCATAACAGCCTTGTCAACGTCAGGATCGTTATAACCGAGAACGTTGGGACCGTATGCGCACATATAGTCGATGTATCTGTTGCCGTCAACATCCCAGAAATATGTACCTTCTGCCTTCTGGCTGAAAAGGGGATATGCGGAAACGGGAATGCAGCAGCCTTCTGCAGGACCCTGATGGCCGTAAAGACCTGAGGGAATTACTTTTGCGGCTCTCTGAAAGAGCTCTGCGCTTTTTGCGTGTGTGTTGATTTTCATACTCATTTCAGAAACCTCCTTATGCAAGATACAGAGCAACTCTGTCAAGAATTCTGTTAAGATTATCGAGCATTGAAATCATGCCCTTCATAACGATATCGCCCGAACCGACGCAAGCAATCGCATTGACATTTCCGTCAAACAAATCTCTTGCAAGTTTGATCGAGCTGAATTCCATGATTGCTCTGGGTGATTCGCTGGGCTTTTTGATTGCAAGGAGTCTGTGGTCCTTAACTCTTACGGTTGCAGCAGGACCGTCCTTGATGCTGAAAGCAATTTCGCCGTCAACCATATTGCTTGCGGAGAACTTGCCGATTTCGTCGTTGTTACCGATCTGTGCGATAGCAACGGAAATTGTATACATCAAAAGCGTTGTGCTGATTCTGAAGAAATCCTCATCCTCAAGGTCAGCGGGGTCGGGACGCAAATACTTAGTAAGTAAATCGGTAAGCTTTGTAAAATCTTTAAGCAAGAATCCGATGTGGTGGAAGCCTTTTGAGGGGATGGGAGTAACGGTGCCGTCGATAAGACCGTTGAATTTTTCACATGAGCTGAAAGGAAGCTTTACGTCGCACTTCGCGCAACCCTGTTCCATTCTGCACTTGCCCTTATAGAAAGTAATTGTTGCACTGGGGCCGCCCTTTACTTCGAAGCCGATTGAAATGGGCTTTTTGTTTGTGAGAATGCTTTCTGCCTCGGGAGCGAGTTCACAGAGATTCTCGAGAGTACCCAGTACGCCGTACAGATTAATGTACGCCAGAGTTCTTTGATCAATCATTCTGATTTCCTCCTTTTTAACACACGGCGCATCGCCGAATATTAAAGATAGTCAATTTATTTTATCAAATATATTGTATATTGTCAACAAATTATATTATTTATTTTATAAGAAAAACGGGCAGGTTTGCCCTGCCCGTTAATATCAGTTTTTATTTTTCACAAAATGCTCGATGAGTTTTGCCGCATTTGCTGCCGCAACGGGTAAAAACTCTCCGTAATCCATGTGAGATGAACCGTCGGCACAGTCGGAAACCGCACGCACAACGCCGAAAGGAATGCCGTTTGTATAGCACACCTGAGCAATGCTTGCACCTTCCATTTCGCACACGATTGCGCCGAAATTTTCGGTTATGAATTTCTTCTTTTCTTCGCTTGCAATAAACTGGTCGCCCGAAGCGATAACACCCCTTAAACCCTTAACATTTTCAAGAGTTTCAACGCTTTCTGAAAGGAGATTTACGACCCCGTCATCAGCAGGAATATTAACGATATTTATGCCCGAAATAAGACCGATGGGATCACCCAGAGGAGAGGTATCCATATCATGCTGAACAAGACTTTCGGCAACGGCAATATCACCGATTGCAAGCTTTGTTGAAAGGCTTCCGCCGACACCCGTGTTGATGATACATTCGGGAGAATATCTGAGTATCATTGTCTGGGTACACATCGCCGCCGCAACCTTGCCGATTCCGCAGACAGCAGTAACAATTTCCTTGCCGTGAAGAGTACCTTTCACATATTCAACGCCGCTGATTGTCTCGGCGGTTTTGTTTTCCATGAGCGATTTTATTGTTTCAACTTCAATGTGCATTGCACCGATAATTCCTATCATAACAGCACCTCTTTTCTGATGTTGAAAAACATTTTATCATAAAGAAAGAGAGAATTCAATACAGATTTTTGTCAAATCACCGCCGTATAGTATTGATATTCTTTTTTATATATGCTATTATATACCATATATAGATTAAAATGGAGGATAATGTGTTGGAATCATATATCATAATTGCATTGCTCACGATAGCTGTTATTCTGCTGATTATTCTTCTTGCAAAGCAAAGCAAAAGCAACGGCATTGACCGTAAAATCGACTCCGTAGCAGAAAAAGCATCTGCTCTTTCGCAGGCACTCGGAACGGAATTTGAAAGAAGCCGCCGCGAATCGCAATCAGCTCAATACAGCATGAGAGTTGAAACATCAAGGGCTCTCGGCGAAATGAACGAAAAAATCGAAAAACTGCGACTCGATAACACCGAGCATCAGGGCAGAACGGAAAAGACAATTTCAGATTCGCTCAACACAATCAGACTCAACAATATCGAGCAAAACGAAAAACAGAGCAGACAGCTTACCGAAGCGGTTGACAAAATGCGCGAAAGCAACGAAAAGAAACTTGAGCAGATGCGCCTGACCGTTGACGAAAAGCTCAACGAAACGCTCACACAAAGGCTCGATTCTTCATTCAGAACAGTTTCCGACAGACTGGAAAATGTTTATAAATCTTTAGGCGAAATGAAGGAACTTTCAAACGGAGTTACCGCAAATGTCACAAGCCTTAACCGAGTTCTCACCAACGTCAAGGCAAGGGGCACATGGGCGGAAGTTCAGCTTGGTGCAATCCTTGACCAGACAATCCCCGGAATGTATGAAACAAATTTTGTCTGTGTTCCCGGTTCAAAGGACAGAGTTGAATTTGCAGTTCGTATTCCTTCGGGTGACGGCGGCGCAACAACATATCTTCCCATTGACTCAAAATTTCCTATGGAAGATTACATCCGCCTTTGCAATGCAGCAGATTCTGCAGACCCCGTTGCGCTTGATAATGCAAGAAGAGCGCTTGAAATCAGAGTTCTCGGAGAAGCGAAAACAATCACAAAATACATCAACGTTCCGCTCACAACACCTTTCGCAATAATGTATCTTGCAACAGAAGGTCTTTATGCCGAAATAACATCATCACGCTCAGGTATTGCAGAAAAAATCCAGAGCGAATTCAATGTTATGATTGCAGGTCCTTCCACAATAACAGCACTTCTCAATTCACTCTCGCTCGGATTCAGAGCAGTTGCCATAAACGAAAAAGCCAATGAAGTCAGAGTTCTTCTTGCCGCCGCAAAAGTGCAATACGATAAATTCGGGGTTGTGCTGCAGAAAGCAAGGCAAAAGATTGACGAGGCAGGCAAATCTCTTGATGAAGCAGACAAGCGAAATGAATTGATTCGCAAAAAGCTCAGAAACGTTGAAGCAATCGACGGCGGCGACGCCGAAGAAATATTAGGAATTAATGACATCTCAGATATATAAGGAGGAAAAACAATGAAAGATCCCAAGGAAATTCTTGCTCAGATGACTCTTGAAGAAAAAGCATCTCTCTGTGACGGTGCTGACTTCTGGCACATGAAAGGCATGGAAAAATACGACATTCCCTGCATCATGGTCTGCGACGGCCCTCACGGGCTCCGTAAAAAGGACTACAGCAAAAAAGGCGACAGCCTTTCAAACAGCGTTCCCGCAATCAGCTATCCCACAGCAGCAACAACAGCTTGCTCATGGGACCCCGAACTTCTTTATGAAATGGGCGTTGCTCTCGGTAAGAAGTGCCTTAAAGAAGAAGTCGGCGTTCTTCTCGGACCCGGTATCAACATGAAGCGTTCTCCCCTTTGCGGCAGAAACTTTGAATATTTCTCAGAAGACCCCATTCTTGCAGGCGAACTTGCAGCGGGCTTCATCAACGGCGTTCAGTCAATGGGCGTCGGCACATCACTCAAGCATTTCTGTGCAAACAGCCAGGAAACTCGCAGAATGACCTGCGATTCCGTTGTTGACGAAAGAGCTCTTCGCGAAATTTATCTCACAGCATTTGAAATCGCAGTCAAGAAGGCAAAGCCCTGGACTGTTATGAACTCCTACAACAAAATCAACGGTATGCACGGTTCTGAAAACAAGCACACCCAGATTGAAATTCTCCGTCACGAATGGGGATATGACGGAGTTGTTGTAAGTGACTGGGGCGCAGTCAACGACAGAGTTCTCGGCCTTAAAAACGGTAACGACCTTGAAATGCCCTCATCATCAGGCTCAGGCACACAGAGAATTGTTGATGCCGTAAGAAGCGGTGCACTCGACGAAGCAGTTGTTAACGAAAGAGCTCTCAATGTTCTTAACCTTATCAAGAAAGCTGCTGACGGTGCAAAGGCAAACTATAATTACAATGATGCTGACGATCAGCCTTTCGCAAGAAAAGTTGCTGCTCAGTCAATGGTTCTTCTCAAGAACAACGGCATTCTTCCCCTTAAAAAGAACGGCAAAATCGCAGTTATCGGTGAACTCGCAAGAACTCCCCGATATCAGGGTGCAGGTTCATCACACATCAACCCCACTCAGCTCGACAACGCTCTTGAAGAACTTCAGAAAATCGGCTACACTGTTGAGTTTGCGCAGGGTTATGAACTCAAGCAGAAGAAGGCAAAGAAGAACGCTGAACATCTTCAGCAGGCAATCGAGGTTGCAAGAAGAAACGAAACAGTTGTTCTCTTTATCGGTCTTACTGACGACTACGAAGCAGAAGGTTTCGACAGAAGCCACATGGCTCTTCCCGCAGCTCACGACACTCTCGTAAGCGAAATACTCAAAGTCAACAAGAACGTTGTTGTTGTTCTTGCAGGCGGTTCACCCGTTGAAATGCCCTGGAATGACGGCGTTGCAGCTGTTCTTCATTCATATCTCGGCGGTCAGGCAGGCGCAGGTGCCGTTGCAGACATCATCTCAGGTGCAGTTAATCCCTGCGGCAAACTTTCCGAAACATATCCCATCACATATTCGGACACACCCGCAAAGAACAACTTCCCCGGCAACCCCGCTTCCGTCGAATACCGTGAAAGCATTTATATCGGCTACAGATATTATGACAAGGCAAACAAGAATGTCCGCTACCCCTTCGGTTTCGGTCTTTCATACACAACATTTGAATATTCCGATATCAGACTCGATAAGACAGCCATGAACGAAAACGATATTCTCAACGTTTCATTCAAAGTTAAGAACACAGGCGATGTTTCGGGTTATGAAATCACTCAGCTTTATGTTGCTGACAAAGAAAGCACAATTTACAGACCCGTCAAGGAGCTCAAGGCATTCAAAAAAGTATGGCTCAATCCCGGCGAAACAAAAGAAATCACTCTTTCGCTCAACAAGAGAGCCTTCGCATTCTATAATGTGAATATCAACGACTGGTGCGTTGAAAGCGGTGACTTCGAAATCCTTGTCGGTGCTTCAAGTGCTGATATCAGACTTTCGGCAACAGTCAATGTTTCCGCTCCCGAAGTGTCAATCCCCGACTATTCACAGATTGCTCCCATATACTACACAGGCAATATTCAGTCCGTTCCCGAAGAACAGTTTGTTGCCGTGCTTGGCAGAGATCTTCCTGCTACAGATTACGATCCCAACAGAAAGCTCAGCATTCAGGACACCTTTGAGAGCTGCCGCCATGCAAAGAACGGCAAGAAGTTCTACAAACTTCTTTCAACTCTCATTCCTGCAGGCTTTGCTCAGGCAATCGCTCTTCAGACACCCTTCCGTGATTTCATCAGCATGAGCGGCGGCGTTATGAGTGAAGACATGGCAAACGGTCTTGTTATGTGGATCAGCGGCGAAAAGGGCGGTATCCGCAAGATTCTCAAGGGTATCCCCGGTGCAATCAAGGGCATCGGACCTCTCCTTAAGAATATCTGATTTGCGGAGAAAGAAAATGAAGAAGAGTTTAATTTTAAAAATATCAAGCGTAGTTCTCATCGTTGCACTTTTATTTTCATGCATTCCCATGATGGTAAGTGCGAACACATCAGAAATACGCTTCGGTGTGATTTCGGATATCCATTACATCGCACCTTCGCTCAAAAATCTTGAAAGCGAAGTCTGGCAGGACTTTGTTTATAACAAACACAAAGAATATAACGACCTTGATTCTTTGGTTGATAACGCTCTCGACGGTGTTCTCAGGAACGCTGTCGAAAGCGGCGAAAATTATCTTCTGATTCCCGGCGACCTTACCAAAGACGGCGAGCTTGAAAGCCACAAGTCTCTTGCTGAAAAATTTGAATCATTCGAAGAAGAAACGGGCATTCAGGTGCTTGTTGTCCCCGGCAACCACGATATCAATAACAGCAACGCCGTAACTTTTGAAAACGGCCAAAAAGAACCGACGGCAAAAACTTCTCCCGAAGAATTCAGAGAAATTTATGCTGATTTCGGCTTTGACCTTGCAGACAGTTTCTTCGTTCCCGAAGAAGGCAAAAAGGGCGGTATGCTCTCCTACGCCGCAACTCTCGGCAGCTACAGACTCATCGCCATTGACAGCTGTATCTACAGCAACGATAACGGTGCGGAAAATAACGAACACGAAACCGCGGGTCAGATAGCTGACGGTCTTATGGATTGGATTAAGTCTGAATGCGAAAAAGCTGAAGAAAACGGTCTTACCGTTATCGGTATGCAGCATCACAATCTTGTGCCCCATACCGCAATCGAAGAAGCAACTCTTTCTGCTTTTGTTATAAACAACTGGCTTGAAGTTGCAGAATCATATGCAGATGCAGGTATGCACTATGTTTTCACAGGTCATCTTCATGCAAACAACGTTGCAAAACACGTTTCCGACAACGGCGAAGCGGTTTATGATATTCTCACTCCTTCGCTTTCAGGTTTCCCCAACTACTACAAAATAGTTGATTTTAAAACTGCAGGCAAAGAAGTCACAATGGATATGCAGACTCTTGATGTTGACGAATATCAGCCCGTTGTCAGTGATTACGGCACCGTTTATGAACAGCCTTACAACACAACATATTCATTCGGCCGCACATTCGGTGAAAACGGTCTTAAGGATCTGGCAATCGGCGCAGTTGAGCCTTTGATTGACGAATATATACCTGCCATTCAGGAAGCAGGCGGTCTGCTTGAATTCCTCAAAACAATGAATCTTGATATTGAGCAGCTTCTTGTTGATTTGCTCGGCACAAACGGTCTTGAATTCGCGGGAATCGAAATTCTCACCGTCAGCTCAAACCTTATGGGATTCATCAGGGATTTCGCAAATCAGATTGACGAAGCATATGTCAACAATCCCGACAAATTAAAAGCTCTTGTCAATGATATTCTTGACGAAGTTCTTAACTACACGGTTTCGGATATGCCCGCAACCATGGTTTCCGAAGTTCTCGGATATAACATTGCAGAAAAATGCACATTCGGTGAATTTGCATTGACCATTCTCTACTATTACTACAACGGTGACGAAGACATTTCCGATTATCCTTATATTGAAGATGTTCTTGACCGTTTCGACAGCGGCGAGCTTGCAAAGGAAGTTTTCAATCTTCTCAGAAAAGTTCTTATCACAGACCTTATTCAGGGCGAACTTCTTGCAACTCTCGAATTCAACCCCGGTGAGCTTTTCCCTGACGGAAATATTTTCAGCATTTTCGGAAAACTTCTTCAGGGCATAACGGAAGTTCTTCTCGGTGGCAACAACAGTTTCGGTAATCTTATTGAATCAGTTCTTTCTCTCCCTGTTGTTCCCGAAAACTACAGTTCTCTTGATGCGATAATCGACCATCTCATGAACGAATATCTCACACAGAGTCAGTATGAATCATGGGGCTACACAATCAGATGGATGCTCGGAAGTTTCCTTTTTGACTCCGATCCCGCCGAAAAGATGGACAGCGACTCCGTTATCACTTACTGCGGCAAAGAAGAAGTTGAAGCAACTCAGGATAATTACCGTCTTCCTTCTCACATAGTTTCTTCGCTCGGAGAAGATGCAACATCCGAAATCAGCATCACATGGCTTACAAAATACAGCGTTACGGGAACGGACATTGAGATTGTTCCTTACAGCGAAAATCCGAAGTTTTCGGGCAACCCCACAAGCGGCAAAAAAGTGACCGCATCCAGCGAAATCGTTTCCAAATCATATCCCGGAGCAGATATCGGCTTGCTTCTTGTTCTCATGCCCTATTCACAAGATTATGTGAAGCATACCGTCAGACTTTCGGGTCTTGAAAGCGGCACAAAATACTGCTACCGTGTCGGCGATGCAAAACGAGGCTGGTGGAGCGATGTGGGAACACTCGAAACCGCAGCAGGCGGCGATGAGAAGTTCACATTCTTCTATATGACAGACCCTCAGGCACAGCGTCCCGAACATTTTGAAAGATTCGATACGGTTCTTGACACCGCATCGGCACTTTATCCCGACGGTAAATTCATCGTTACCGCAGGCGACCATGTTGACATGGGCGGAAACGTTAAGCATTGGAAATATCTTCTCAACACAGCGGACAAACTTCTCAATCTTCCGCTTATGCCCACAACGGGTAACCACGAAGATGAAGGCGCAGTTTTAACAGAAAACTTCGTTCTTCCCAATGTTCCCGAGCAGGATCTTGATTCGGGTGTTTACTATTCATACGATTATAACAACGTTCATTTCACCGTTCTTAACACAAACGATGACGAAGGCGATAAGCTCGGCGATGCACAGATTGAATGGCTCAAGAACGATATAAAGTCAAGCGATGCAAAGTGGAAAATCGTTGTTCTTCATAAGGCTCTTTATTCCAACGGCTCTCATTTTGATGACGGCGACGTTGAAGGATTCAGAAAGCAGCTCGGAACACTTCTCCCCTATCTCGGCGTTGACCTTGTTCTTCAGGGGCATGACCATGTTTATCTGCGCACAGATGCAATGGCGGCAAACGCCGTTATTCCTTCAGCAACAACGCTCTCTGAATATGACGGACTTGAATATTATGTGAAGCATGACCCCAAGGGCACAATCTATTCAATCTGCGGCACATCAGGTGTCAAGGTTTATCAGACAAAGGATGAAGCCGAAACAGACGCTTCATTCCCCAGAGCCGAAAAGCTCAACACAGAAAACACCGAAAACTCGATGTTCTCGGCAATAATTGTTGACGGCGACTCTCTCTATTACAACGCTTACGAAGTTGAAAACGGCAATGCAACAAGAATCGACAGCTTCGCTATCGAAAAGAGTTCAGACGAAACACCGTCTGACAAGGCAGGCATCTTCGCTGATATTCTTGAAGAAATCATCACAAACTTTGATTTCAGCTTTGCATGGCAGTTCACAAACTTCATTGTAAATGTTGTTTCAAAGGTTATGCAGTTTCTTAACATAATGTAACAAAAAGCGGTATCGGGTTTCCGATACCGCTTTTTATCAAAGGCAAAAAAATAACGGGTGTGTCATCGGACACACCCGTTTGATTTTCAGTTAAGCATTTGCTTCTTCTTTAACTTCTTCCTTCTTTTCTTCGGAATCAGTCGCTTTCTTTTCGAGAGCTTCAGCCATCATCTTACGGATAACAGCCTTGTCAGTTCCTTTTTCAACAAGTTCGAAGTATTCTTCTGCAGGAATACCGCCAACATAGCACTGCTTATATTTAACATTAACGCCCTTGACTGCAATGATGATGTTGATTGCAAGAAGAAGTGCGAGAGAACCGATATAAACAAAGATACCGAAGCCGATTTTTCCGCTGATGAAATCAGGGAAAACTGCTGAAATGTTGGTTGCAAAAATATTGAAGAAAACAGGTGATGCAATTGCAAGAGCAATTGTGATGATGTTAAGAGTGATGTTTCTGGGGTTGCCCTTGGGTGAGCAGGCAAGCATGAGCATAAGAAGGCTGAGAACGATGAACACAACTGAAAGAAGAAGTGTTACAAGTGCGCCTGCATAGCCGATGAAACTTGTTCCTACGATTCCTGAACCAAGCATTGTGAGAAGAGCATCGATATCAAGAGATGTGATAACATTGATAAGCTCAATAAGACCGATGTTCTTTGTTACTTCTTCAATGAACGGGCCGCTGTATGTAAGCGTACAAAGAGGAAGAAGAAGAGTTGCGATGGGAAGAATTGAGAGAATAATTCTGATAACTGTGAGCTTTGAGCCAACAAAAGAAGCCTTTAATCTGTCGATTCTTTTCTGAAGTCTTGCGTGCTCTGCTTCCGCAGCATCAGCTTCATCGAGAAGTCTTTCTTCCATTCCGTAATATACAAGGTTAACGCCGCAACCGGGGCAGTTGGGTTTCCAATCAAATAAAGTGAGCTTTCTGCCGCACTTGGGACACTTTGCCATATCATTTCCTCCAAACAGAGATATTTTACAGTATAGTATATTTTAACATAATGTGAACACTAAATCAATTGTAAACTATAACTAAAAAGCCATGTTCATTTTCGGTTATATTGACTATGTTAATCCACCGTCAACGGTTATTACCTGAGCGGTAACATAATCCGAATCCTTGCCTGCAAGGAACGAAACAACACCTGCGATTTCTTCGGGTGTTCCGAATCTTCCCATCGGAATTTCATCTGCAAGAGCTTTTTTATCCTCGGGCGAAAGAATCGAGTTCATCTTTGTGTCAATAACTCCGGGAGCAATGCAGTTGACCTGAATGTTGCTCGGTGCAAGTTCTCTTGCAAGAGCCTTTGTGAGACCGATAACAGCCGCCTTCGTTGCTGAATAGACCGTTTCGCACGATGCACCGCACACTCCCCACATTGAAGATATGTTGATTATCTTGCCTTTTTTCTGATTCACCATAAAAGGCACGGCACATTTGCAGCAATTATAAACGCTCTTGAAATTCACGGCGTTTATTCTGTCAAATTCCGCTTCGGTTATGTCGGTAAAGAGCTTCTGCTGAGCCATTCCCGCATTATTGACAAGCACAGAAACGCCTCCGAAAAAATCGGCGGCGTCTGCAAATATTTTTTCAATTGATTCCGTGTCAGAAACATCGGCTTTGTAGAATCTGAACTTCGCATCGGTGAGTTGAAGCCTTTTTTCAAGTTCTCTGATGCCGTCTTCGTCAGAATAATAGCAAGCGGCAATATCATAGCCGTCTCTTGCAAGGCGAAGCGCAATTGCGCTTCCGATTCCGCCCGATGCACCCGTTATCAATGCGCATTTCTTCATGTTTTATCCTAAAATTCCTGAGAAATCCTGACCCATAAGTTTTGTCATATCAATATAACCGGAAGGAACTTTGAACTTTGATGAATCAGCCTTGTCTGAAATTTCGTTGAATTCCATAATGGTTACATTGCCGCTGGGGTCAGTTGCTTCCATTCTCTTGAATTCGTTGCTTGTATAATAATACTTAACGGTTGAGCCTTCGCTCTCATAAACATCGCAGAGATATTTGTTGCCGTTATATTCAACTTCGCTGCTCGAAATATAGGTAGCCTGCGAATCAGAATCAAAGCTGCTTGAGAAATCCGTATTGAACATATCGTCCATACCTTCAGCAGGCATCTGCATATATGCTCTCATACCGGGAACGATGAAATAGCAGGTGTTGTTGCGAAGAAGGAACGCCATTTTCATTGAACCCTGACCGTTGACGGGCATTGCTGTTTCAAAATACATTTTATCTCCGTTGCGGATAACCTTCATGGGGATGGTCATTGTTTCGCCGTTTGAAACGGTCTTGAGCACCATATCCATTGTGAATTTTTCGCCCTTGACAATATCCGTATATCTTGTTTCAACATCGTCATGCTTGGGGTTACCGTCCTTGTCAACTTCAACCTCGATTTCTTCAAAACTCTCTTCAGGAATCACTTCCTCGATTTCAAGTTCGGGCTCGGTAAGGTTTTCGTCAACAAGATTTTCAAATGCCTCGGGATCATTATAGGTATCAAGGAATGACTGCTCTTCGGGAGTAAGTTCGATTCCTTCGTAAACAGCAGTTGTCTTTCTTACCTTTGTTGACTCAACAACAACATCCTTGTTTTCAACAACAACCTTGTTGCCGTTGATGTCGATATAATAATAATTCTGATTGCCGTTTTGGTCAAATTCTGACTGAACGTTGTGTGTCACGCCTGCGTCGTCAACAACATAAACCTGACTCTGAATAACAAATTCATTGTCCTGCGGGAGCTTCTTGCAAGCGGCAAAACTTGTAAGCAATGCAAAAATCAGGCAGATTGCAATAATATTTCTTTTCATATGTTCTCCTCCGTTTGCGGATATCAGAATCATCCGCAAGCTGTCATTCTGAAGTTTGACTTCTCATATAGAATAACTTATTTTTCTGATTAAATCAAGTGCGGAATTATAATATTTATTAACAAAAGTGTAAAGATTTTATTTATAAACTGTGAAGTGCAACGAAATCGCACAACAATCCCGCTCGTCCTTCGGATCCCTATTCAAAACAAAAAGCCATCACAGCTGACGCTGTAATGACTTTTTCTGAATTACACTGCCTTAATTGATATAATGCAACACAACCCGGCCTGGCATTACATTTCCAATTTTTTCAAAATTTACAGTCTTTTATCGATTCACAGTCGTTTAACGGTAGCTTTTTTGCACTGCCGAAAATGTGCAACAAAACTACCGCTATTTGATACAAGATTCTCCATAAAGCACTAAAAAAGCCTTAAAACGGTTGTTCAAAGCCTGCCGTTCTTGAAAAACCGAGAGAGACAGTAG
This sequence comes from Acutalibacteraceae bacterium, assembly GCA_045645685.1. Lineage (GTDB taxonomy): Bacteria > Bacillota > Clostridia > Oscillospirales > Acutalibacteraceae > CAG-177. The sequence continues at coordinate 993 of JAZRJH010000249.1, read as the reverse complement.
CTTTAATCTTCGGTATATTATTTATACCAGTCCATACATTTTACCAACAAAAGTATCCACTTTATAAAGAACTCCTTTTTCGCACAGACGATCCAAAGCTTCTTCTACTTCTGTTTTTGATTTATGAGAAAAATGCGCCAGAATATCATTTAATCCTCTGAGCGTGTTGTCATCTTTAAACCACTGCGCAATTTCTGCATCCAATCCTGTCGGCTTGATTTCTGGTGCAGGTACTTCTTCCGTGTCGCCCATAAAGAAATCAACCATCAGGTTCATACCGAAAAGTTTATCTAATTTTTCGGCTACCTCATCTTCAAAAGCCTCATCAATGTAAGCAAAGCTCAAAATATAGTGTAAAAACGGAATCACAATTTGGTTGCCTAGTTGTGCAATGTTTTGAACAATATCGTAATCACTGTCTCCGATTGCCTCACTTACGATATCATAGATTTGTTCCATCGGTCCGTTACAAATTCTACCGAACACTTCATCAATCAACATTTTTTCTTTGGAATTAATCGTTCCATCACCTGCAACGCCCAATTTTGTGCCAACAAGAATAGTGCCAAACTTTGTGTTATCATCAAAGTTTTCCATTTGGCTCAACATATCACTTAATGACCTGAGTGCAATTTCGATGATCTCGTCTTCGGTAGCGAATTTAAACTTGTTTTCTACAGTTGCAAACATATTACTGCGCATAATTCTGATTTCCTTTCAATTGATATCGGCGACATGCTTTGCACTATAAGTATTCATATATGCCGTCTTCTATATTATACAAAAAAATAGAGTAACAATCAATAGCTCCGCTGATAAAACTGTTAAAAGCTTTATTAAATACGTTTCAGAGGATTAAGGATGATCCATCCCAAATGCATGGCTTTGAGATGACTGAATAACAATACCGCAGTTGGTACGGCTGTATCAACTGCGGTATCTTTTTCTGGCGGAGAGTCAGGGATTCGACTCGCGCGACTGCGGTCGCTTGGT
>JAZRJH010000248.1:0-14781 GCA_045645685.1 Acutalibacteraceae bacterium | reverse complement strand
AACATTTTGACAACAGATTTTATTGCAAAAATTTTCACCACAGTTCTGAAATGAAAATAACCACCGATTTTTCCGCTTTCAGGCAGGAAATACGGTGGTTTTTCTCATTTTTATTCCATTACGGAGTTCTCTTTTAATATTATTCCATGCAAAGTCTGATCAGGTCATTTACATCTGCAGTTGCCATGCATTCAACGGTATCGGATGCTCCGTAATAAATTTTGACTTCCCCGTTATCCTCAAGAACATTGCCGCAAGGGAATATTACATCTTTACGGAATCCGTTTTCCGTTTCATAATCTCTGTCGCATACTATAAGAGGCTTATCGTATTTACCGATGACCTTTGACGGGTCATTCAGGTCAAGAAGCATTATGCCTGCATAATACTGCTTCTGCCATTTGTCTTCCCAGCCGTTTTTGCCCATTGACGTATCAAGTTCAACGGCGTGAAAAGTTGTGAGCCAGCCTTTTTCCGTTTTAATCGGCTGAGCGGCAGGACCAATTTTATCGTTGGCAAACGGCACATCTTCAACGCCCATAACAAGCCTTGATTTTCCCCAATAAACAAGGTCGGGCGATTCCGACAGCCAAATGTCAAATCTGTCTTTGCCGTCACGGCAGTAAACGGGCATAGGTCGTTCAAGACGGACAAAATTGCCGTTTATCTTTTCGGGAAAAAGCACCATATTTCTGTTGTCAGGAGTGGAAAGTGAAATAATATCAAACTTTTCGAAATCATCTGTACGTGCAATGCCGCCACGGACTCCGTGCTTTGTGCCGACTGCAAAACAGACATAACAAACACCGTCAATCACGGTTATGCGGGGATCGTACACTCTGTTGATTTCTTCATCAGAAAGCTGAAAACAAGGTTTGTCAGCTACCGTCCAGTCGATTCCGTTATCACTTGTTGCAAAGCCGATGCTTGTTCCTTCCAGCTTGTGATTTTCAAAATCTCCATAGTCATTTCTGAAAAGCATAACGTATTTTCCGCTGATTTTCTCAACAGCTGCATTGAATATAAGTGCGGAATTATACGGTGTATCTTTATAAGTGAGAACGGGCTTATCAAGTTTCTTTATTACATCGCTTGTTTTATACACTGCCAAAACTCCTTTTTGCATTTTTAAAATCAAGTAACAATCGGTTTTTGCCGCTGTCAACAGATATTATTTCTGCCTTCCTTTTTGCCTTGCAGAATCTGCTGTCATAACGGTCAAATTCTTTTTCGGCAGGATTGCCGTCAAGAACAAATCTGCCGTTATAAGAAACATCCATTGCACCCGACTGTGTTATATAATTAACCGAACCGTCATTTCCGAATTCAGGCTGATTGTTCCTGATTCGGATTTTAAACTCTTCAAATGTTTCTTTATCCGAATCGGAAAGCTCGGTAACATATATATGATAACCGTCGCCGAATCTGCACAAATCAAACTCGTTTTCAAGCGCTGTATCATCAGGGAAACTTCTGCCTTTGAGAATACCGTTTGCGGAATCCTGATTGAACGGTTTGAACTCAAAAGCACCGTTTGAAATTACGGAAACAAAAACATTATCTTTTCTTGCAAAAACCGAATTACCGTTAAGTTCAAATTCGTCATAAAAATCTTTAGGCATATAAATATGTGTCATTGAAGCGATATCGGTTTCTCCAAAGCGTTTTTTGCATGGCAACTTATAAATTGTTATGTTCACATTTTCATTCTGAACGCTCATAGGGCGTCTGCCGTTGCCTATCCAGTATCCGGGAGATGCGCCGTATTTTCCGTTGCCGTTGCCTGCAGGATGAGTTGTGAAAAGAGTAAGTTCTTCCGAAATATTCGCAGTCCAGATATGTTCCTGAGCACCGCAACCCCCGACGCTTTTGCAAATATCGGTTGACATTGAATAATGCGCATTGCGGAATGTGTAAACATTGCCTCTTCCGAGAGAAATGCCGTGGGGCATAATGTTATGTTTGCGCGCAAATTTTTCCCAGTTAATGCACTTCAGAACTGTCAGATTCAGGAATCTGAAATAGCTGAGAAATTTATTTCTGAACAGCTTATTTCTTCTCAGATAAGTGAGCGTGTTTCGGATAACCTGATGATTCGTAAAGGTTTCTGCACCCGTCTGCGCCATAATGCAGGCATCACTCTGACCGATAAGATTTTCATCGACCATATCGTCAGGCGAAAGTCCGCAGCTCATTTTCGAAACAAAAGTTTCCTTTGAAAGTGCAATATCCTTTATTGCATCGGGCAAGGAATAAAGTCCCTTTTCAACCGCATCGGTAAAACAAAGCACGATATAATTCGGCTTTTTAGGTTCAGACAATCCGTTGCCCCAAAGAACATCCGTTGCACTTTGTATGCTGTTGCCGATGCAATTAGCCGCCTTGTTATTGCCGTACATTCTTGAACTGACAGCAACAAAACGGTTGTTGACACTGTTAAGAGCAACATCAAGCCAGAGAATATCCATGATTATTTTCATCTGCATGACCCTGATATCATCATCGGAATAAGCGATAAAATTTGCCATGGGCGCAATATCCTCGGCAAGATAATTGTTGCTCAGGTATTCGGAAAAGCCGTATCTGAAGCGTTGTTCCATCCATGCATCAATGCGGCTCTGAGCTTGTTTCATATGCTCTCTGCCCGACATACCGTTATTTGAGAACACTTCATCGGGCCATTCCTGCCCTGCAAGATATTCGCTGACTGCAAAGAGAATCTGGTGATTTTCCGACCAGTAACACATACTGTCGTCACCGGGTTCATCAATAAAATATTTAAAATTCAGAAAAGTGTCTTTAACAAACAATTTACAGTTTTCGCTGAGCTTTTCTCCGCAATCCTTATAGATTTTGAAAAGCATCTGCGCTCTGAAATCTGCACAGTCAAAGCGGTTGTTCATATATTCTGCCTGCTTTGAAAGCAGGGAATAAATTTCATTTTCGCTGAACGAAGGCTCTGTCTGTTTTCCCGAAAGAAAGAGATATAAATCTTCAAAACTTTTACCGTTTACATTCAGAGAATATTTATCGGCATCTTTTTTTTCGGGCAAATCGGGCAACGGCTTCATTCGTATCAGACGAACAAGTTCAAACACCGTCAGCAACACAAGAAAGATTAAAACGGCGCATAAAATATACAGCAGCACCATAGGCTTAAGCCATCCTCTCAAGTGATTCAAGTGTAACTTCGTATTTTGTGGGTTCGCCTGCAATCAGCTTTTCCATTTCTTCCATCATGTAATATGCCATTCTCTGGGGTTCTTTGCCTGTGCTTCCTGCGATATGAGGAGTCAGAATTGCATTGTGACACCAGAAAAGCGGACTGATATAAGGGAAGAATTCGTTTTTGATAACATCCGCAACAAAGGTTCTCGACGGATGAAGCAGAAGCGAAAGCGCAAGATGATATTCATTAACCTGCGCTCCCCTGCCCGTGTTTATAAATGTTGAACGCTTCTTCATTTTTTTGAAAAGATTTTTGTTAAATATATTTTCAAGTTCGGGTTTGTTTGCAAGATGATTGCTGATAATGTCGCACTCGGTGAAAAGGGTTTCCATATCAACAAGCGTTACGCTGAGTTCCTTTGCGGTTTCTTCGGGAACAAACGGATCGCAGGCATAAACTTCAACATCAAGCGCTTTGAGCTTTTCGGCAACCATTTTTCCGATTGCTCCAAGCCCCACAAGACCCACCTTGCAACCGAAATTTCCTGTTGCGGAGTTGGCATAAACAAGCGAACGCACGGGAAGAATGCGATAATTTTTCTGAGACTGGAAATATCCTTTTGCGGCAAGTGTTATCTGCGCAAAAGTGTATTCCGCAACGGGAACGGCATTTGCCGCAAATGCGCTGAAAACTTTTATTCCGCTTTCAAGAAAAGGTCTGGCAAAATACTGAACCGTGCCTGCCGAATAAAAAACAGCTTTCAGTTTCGGCATATATTTTGCAATTTCTTCCTTTGAAAACTGCGGCATTCCCCATGTTGAGAAAGCAATTTCACAGTCGGCAAGAAACTCTGCATTTTCTTCAAGATTCTGCTGATTGATTTTTGGAGAAAGTTCGCCGTAACCACCGAGTTTCTCAAGAACTTCAGGCGTATATACTTTTGCAAACTGTATCTGATTTGTACCGAAAAGTGCTATTTTCATACTCTTTTTCCTGCTTTCGCTCTGATTTTTGCAATATCTTTTTTCATTGATAACGGAATACCTGCCCAACAGAACAGATAAGTATACTCAACCAGAATGTTGCCGTCAAACCCCAGGGAAACAATCTTATCAAGCAACTTATTAATGTAATCGGGATTGAATTTCGGGAACTGTTCCCTTGACTGCTCCGAATAGGAGATGTGAATGCTTTCAATATACGGAAGTGTTCGCTCAAGGCGATCAAGATCATATTCAAGACGCTTGTATCTTGATTGAAAATATGTTCTGAAATTATCGCAGCCGATATCCTGACGGATTTTCAGAAATGCATCTGTGTTGTTGTTGAATGTGTTATCGTGACATTCGGGGCAAACGATAAGATTATATTCTTTTGCAACGGCGCAAATGGATTTTCCGTCTTCAACGAGAATCTCATATGTCTTTTTGTCTGTTATTTCGCTGTCTTTATTGCCAAGCCATACTCGGATTGATTTTGCCCCTAATGTATGCGCAATTTCGCAGATGTTTTTCCATTCTTCCGCGTTTCGGCTTCCGACACGGTAATAACTGCCGTATGATGAAATCTCTGTTCCTGCTTCATCGCAGAGCTTTTTTGCGCGTTTTGCCGTTTCGATATCTTTGATATGAATATCTCCGCCCCATTCAATGCAGTCAGCTCCTGATTCCGAAGCTGTTTTCACTATTTTTTCAATGCTCCTGATTTGTCTGAACGATGTTGATGTGAAGCCGATTTTCATGTTTTGCCTCCGCTGTTTTTTAATCCTGACTAAATAAAGTATAGCACACAATGTTTTATAAAAGCAATAAAAAAGATTGTATTTAACCTCTGTATATGGTAAAATAGAAATATAACGAAAAGGAAGGGTGCTATGAAGAGATTTCTGAAAATTTTTGCGGCATTTATTCTTGTTGCGGCAATCGGTGTCGGCAGTTTTGCGGTTTACAAAAACTCGCAGGGCATTTCCTATGATTTTTCAACTGTTGAAAAACTTAAAAATGATATTCAGATTGTGAAAAAAGACATCGACAGCGTCACAATTCAAAAGAAAGGTGACGGAGATTTCAAGGTTCTGATGTTTACGGACACTCACCTTAACGGCAAAAAAGAAAAAGATATTCAGACTGTTTCATATATTGTCAAGAACATAACCGAACAAAAGCCTGACCTTGTTATTTTCGGCGGCGACAATGTTTCGTCTGGCTTCAACAAAAAGAGAACAACCGAATTTGCGAAACTCATGGAAAATCTTGGCATTTTCTGGGCAGCGGTTCTCGGCAATCATGAAGGCGAAGGTATTCTTGCTGTTTCAAGAGAAAAAAACGTTGAAATTTTTTCATCCTTTGAACATTGTCTTATGCGCGAAGGAAAAGAAGATATTGACGGCGTCGGAAATTATGCAATAAACATTCTCGGCGCTGACGGAAAAATCAAGGAAGTTTTCTTCCTTATGGATTCGGGCAGTTATATGACAAATGAATCCAAGGCAGAATACGGCGTTACAAAAGACGGAGAAGTTTATGACGGCGTTAAGACTTCACAGGTTGATTGGTATAAAAAGAAACACGATGAAATCGAAGCTGAATACGGCAAATTCAAATCCGTAACAGTTGTCCATATTCCCCCATATCAGGCTGAAAAGGAATACACGGAAAACGAATTTCTTTACGGCGAAAAAAGAGAAGGTGTGTGCGAATCGGGATTTGATTCGGGTTTTGTTGATGCAATGGCAGAAAAAGGCAGCGTTCAGGCTGTTTATTTCGGACACGACCATGTGAATGATTTCGGCACAATGCACGGAAATATTCTTCTCTCATATATTCAGCCGTCCGGATACGGTGTTTACAACATGGAAAGCAAGTTTGATTCCCCCGAAAATGAATGGATTCAGGGATGCACACTTCTCAGCATTCAAGCAGACGGAACCTGCGTTTCAGAAAGAATATACAATCATAAACAATAAATAAGGAGAAAATGGAAATGGGAAAATTCAAAGAAATATTCCTGGAAATGAAAAACAACCCTGACATAGCTCTGAAAGAACAGGTCGGCTATGTTTCGGGTGTTTTTGGCAACTGCATGGGTCAGGACTCTGTCAGCACATATACCGACCAGTTTATGTATGACTATATGGGTCTTAAATCTTCGCACATTGTTACGATGAAATCCGTCACAACAGGTGTCAACATTCTCATTGCCCCTATCGTAGGCGCATTGCTCGACAGCAACCACTCATCCAAAGGCAATGCAAGAAGATTTATGATGGCATCTGCCATTCCTTTCACACTTTCATCAATTCTTCTTTTCATCGTTCCCACAGCATCTGTTACCTTTAATGCGATATGGAGTTTCTTGCTCTTTTTACTTTTTAACATTGCAGACACATTCTTTGACGTTGCACTTTCCACTCTTTCCGTCAGAATGACTCCCAATGCAAAATCAAGAAAGAATTTCTACACCGTTGCGCAGTTTGCATCAACTCTCGGTTCAATGTTGCCCGGCGGAATGGTGCCCATCATCATCGAGCTTCAGGGCAATGACTATGCCAAAGAAAAATGGGCATTCTTCACCGTTGCCCTGATTTTCGGAATTCTCGGTCTTTTCACGATGCTCGTACCCTGCATGACACTTAAAGAAAGAAACCTTATTCTTCCTCCGCAGACGGAAAAGAAAATAAAAATCGATTACAAACTTATTCTTCTTAACAGACCCCTGCTTCTTCTCTGCCTGAGTCAGGTTATAGACTCCGTAAGACAGGTTTGTTACAATTCACTCCCCTTCTTCTACAAGCAGACACTTAACAAATACAGCATGAAAACATATGTTGAAATGTGCAGTTCAGCGCTTTCATACGGCGGACTTCTTTCCGTGCCTTTCGTTGGCAAAAAGCGTTCGTCAAGAGATATTGTTGTGTGGGGATATCTTCACACAGGTATATGCTACTTATTACTTCTTATTTTCGGCTACAAGAGTCTTTGGATTGTAGGCATTCTTATTGCTCTCGGCGGTCTGCCCAATGCAGCAATGAGTGCCGCACGAAGAGTTCTTCTTGCAGACTCAACCGACTACATGGAATGGAAGAGCTATCAGAAATACGGCGTGGCTCAGCGTAACGAAGGCATGATTTTTGCTTTCAACACCATGATTTCCAGAATTTCCGCTCTTTGGAAAGAGCTTCTTGTCAACGGCGGTCTTGCACTTATCGGTTACCAGAGCGCACAGATGATTAACGGCGAAATGGTCGAAGCGGTTCAGACTTCCGAAACACTTCACGGAATCTTTCTCCTTGTTGTTATCCCGGGCATCATAGGCAACCTTCTTCCTGCTCTTATCATGTCGTTTGATAACTTCACAGGAAAACGAAAAGAAAAGATTATGGAAGAGCTTGAAGTGATAAGAGCAGAAGCCAAGGTGAAATCTGAATAAGATTCCCGATACTGCCTATGAAATCCTCAGAAGCAATTACAGCAAATAACACCTGACAATTATAAAAAGGTCACAGATTTCAATAATCTGCGACCTTTTGTTTTTTGGTATTGAATCAGCCAAGTCTGAAAATCCTTGTTTCGCCCTTTTCCATATCAACAGTAACGATATCTGTTCTGCTCTGATAAGTGCCTTCGAGCAATTCGGTGACATTTCGTTCTTTGCCGAGATCAACGGTTTTCTCTCCGCTTGTTACGGCATAGATGCAAAGATAATTTTCATTGACATAAACAATATCGTCGGTTTCACAGTAAATATGGACCCCGTTCGATTCACAGAATGCCCTGAGTTCATTCACGGTGAATTTTTCTTTTAAGCTCGAAGTCATAATATACGGAACATTATTTTCTTCACACAAATCACGTGCGTTTTCCATATATACTGTCTTTGCATTTGACAAAAGAATGACAGCCTTGTAGTTGGCAAAAACTTCTTCAAAATCATACACATCATAAATATCATATGGCGTACCCATCAGACCGAGCTCACTGCGCTGACTGTGGAAAATATTTCGTAATGAACCGTCTGTGAGATATTTATAAGCACTTTCGTCAACAAACACCGCAATTTCAGCTTTTGAGCTTCTGTCAGCATCTGTTATACTCTGCTCATAAATGTTCTTGTAGGTTGCCATTTCACTCATAATGTCATCATCGGCATACCAACCGCCCCACATATCAAACCACCAAAGGGCATTCCCCTTTATAAGCTGACGGGCAAAGGATCTTCTGATTTCGTTCATTGCCTGAAATTTTGATTCTCTCGGATGCCATACGGGAGCTTCAAGAAGTCCGTAAGGATCGGTTGACGGATCTTTTTCTGACAGAACTTGTGTAAGATGCGTTCTTATGTCACATTCCTGAAAACACATTTTCCCGTGCAAACGAACCGAATCGGCAGGATACATTTCTGTCCAGTCAAGATCGGGTGAACGGGTTCCGATGTATGAATTGGGCGAACAAATAAAGTTTATATTAGGATCTTTTAAAATATAATTGAGCGCATGGTTGCCCTGCAATGAATTTGTTACTTCAAGCGTATAACCGTAAAAAGTACCTACAACAACATTGTTGCCCGTTTCTTCCTTGACTATCTGCGCAAAATGGCTGATTGCTTCTGCAATCCTGAAGTTAGCAAATTCAATATAGCGTGAAAGATATTCATCGTTGAAATAATCCTGCTTTTTGTTGAGAAGAGTCAGATCGGGCAAGCCTTTATATTCAATCCCGGGATAATATTCTTTAAGAAAAGATTCAAAAGCAGGTTTTGCACATTCACCGTAGCCACCGTTCATATCAAAATGAAACCATTCTTCAGTATTACCGCCTGCTATCTGATATCCGACAATATGAGATGCATATTTGCATGAGTTTGTGTATTGAGTGAATTCACGAAGAAACTGCGATGCATCATCAAGCCATTTTTGTGAATAGAAAGATTCTCTGCAGGATTTTCCGTCTTTGTAATTCAGTTCATCAGGGTTTTCTTCTTCCCACCACACAGGCATACTGATATTGACTCTCGGTATTATGTATGCATCGGGACAGGCTTCAAGAATTTTTTCAACCGCCTCATCAAAGAGCGAAAAATCAGGATTGTCCTTTTCGTCAAAAATGCCCTTTTTGAACGGAGTCAAGCCGTCGGTTATGCTTATCCATCTGCCCGAAAAAAGCACGGGCACAGAAAAGAATTTATATCCTGCCGCGGCAAAATCATCGTATTCATTGAACTTTTCAAGATAAGTCATATATGCTGCTGCCGCATGGGGTTCACCATTGATATAAAGAGTAGGCACTCCGCCGCAATCCTTAATTTCCGAGTGAATACCTGCATATTTTTCCATATCCCTGACAACTTCCTTTGTTTTGATTTTGTAATCAGCTTCGTTCATCGGTTTCTGAAAATTAAAAATACAGCCTAAAAAAGTAACAAACACCAGAAACAAACTGATAATTTTCTGAATAATCATAATTCTCTCACCTCATCTAAAGTATAACAAAACCTCACAAAAAAACAATATATATTTTCTAAAAAGCATTATAAATTAGTGTTTATAAGTATTATCAATGTTTTGATATTATCACATAAAAATTCTACAACAAATATTTTCTCGTTTCCCCAACAATAAAAGCCTTGAAATCACAATGATTTCAAGGCTTTTTTGAATATTAATAACTGCGGAATCCTTTTTTATTATATCTCTCGGCAATGCGCAGGAAGAAGTTTTCAATCCATTTTTTCAGTATTTCAATGAACTTATCAGGTGTGACTCTTCTGGAAGAAATTTTAACAAGACGGGGAATAGCTTCTTTTTCCGTGTCAGAACAATTCCGGCATACTCTTGTATTCTCTCCGTCGGAAATATAATCGGGTTGTTTTGTTGTTTCCCATTCTCCGAACGAGTGCCCCACAGCTTCAATCACCCGACTCGAAAATTGCTCTCCGCATTGCGAACAACAGTTGATTATCAATCCGTTTGTTGTGCATGTTGCGGGAGTTTCAATTTCGCAGGATTGATGATTGCAGACCGTAAATGCCTGAATACAGTTATTATCATATCCCATACTGACCATATCCGTCCATTTTGAGCCGGTGCCTGAAGTATCCACATAGCTCTGACGGGATTTGCTGCTGTATGACAACGAAGACTGATCATATTCGGCAACAATATACACTTCCTTCGAACTGCTTGAAAACCTTATAACAACCGAAAACACTTCATTCGGGCTGAGTGACACGGGATTATTGATCGGAATTGTATGATATCCCGGATTTGAAAGCAACATCTTGCTTGATGAATAGACAAGTGTTCCCTGATTCGGTTTTGAATAGTTGGCGGAAAGGTTTTTATAGATAAATACTTCCGCATAAGTATCACGTATTATAGTATATGTTGAAATTGCAGAAAGAGTTTCGTAACCTCCCGAAGTGAACACATTCGCAACCTGTGAACCGTAGGAAGAAGTCACTTTATAGGCTGCACCATATCCCAAACCGTTATAAGTATAATTATTATCGTATGTATCGGATTCAACTCCTGTGTATCCTATCATACCGCCTATTGTTGCATCATAATAGGAAATCCAGAAATATCCGTCTTCTCCCCAGGCATCTGTCCAACTGTTTCTGCAAAGAAACGCGCCGGGATTTGACGGTCTTAAAGAACTTTTGAAATTTGATATTGAATAATTATCATCCCAACCGACTATAAGTATTGCATGATTTGATGTGAGAGAAGCATCATTACAATAATAATTGCATTTATCGCTTGTTTCGTTAAGATATTTATCATCGTAATGGAAATTTGCTTCAACAGCACCCTTTTCCATTATCCATGTCTTTATACTCAAAAGCGTATTGAGGGATTCGGCGGAATAAAGAATTGTACCGCCGGAGGTATTATGTCTTTCACTCTCGGCATAATTACCCATACGGCTTAAACTATAAGGATAAAACGGATAATCGGACTCCTTGACGGTACCTGCCCATCTTGACAGTGCGGCAACGGCAAGCATCCAGTTACCGCCGATACCGTAGGCATCTGAACGATTGAATCCGTCACCGTATACAGGCGAAGAAGTATCCGTAGTTGCAGAATTTTGCGCAAACCAAACTAAATGGGCTTCCGAAAAATCGTCCTTTCCCTTCCCCTGTACAAGATGGTTGGATTCAAGCGCACCCAGAACAGAAAATGCCCAGCAACTCTCTGCAAGACCCTGATTCCTGACATCGGTGATAAGTCCGTAATCTTTCAGACTGTATTTTGCAGGAACAGTTGATTGAGTCTGCAAATATGCACTTGATCCGTCCAAATATGATTTTTCTTCTTTGGATTCGAGATCAAAAACATTACCGTTTTCATCCACAAAGGAATAGTCTGTGTAACCGTATCCGTCCGAATCATTCTGCACCAATGCATATACATTTTCGAACTCCGAAGCAACTGCTTCTTGTTGAGCAAATGCGAAAAAAGATGCACATTGCAAAACAATAATCACAACAAGAAAAGCCGATAAAATCTTTTTTATTTTCATATTTATCGTTCATCTCCGTTCTTTTTCAAGGCAAAATGATTTTTAAAAAGCAAAATTTCAACGGCAACTTACAGATTTTATATTATTATACTACACAAACGCAGGATTTTAAAGGGGTATTATTGTTTTATGCAAAATTAAATTGTCAAATCCTATTGCATTTTCAGAATTATGGTGATATAATGCATAAAACATAATATTTATGGATGAAGTTTGCAGAAGAAGCAATTGCTGCCGAAGGAGTAACGCTCTCAGGCTTCCCGAAAGGGAAAGGGACTGCAAACGGACATAACTTTGGAGAATCTCATTAAATTGAGTGCCGAAGGGGCAAGGCTGATATCAGTTAATCTCTCAGGCAAAAGGACAAAGTTTTTATTGCCGTTTTTTCGGTTATTATTTTGTACTTTTGTCGGATTACGCCCTGTAATCCGACTTTTTTATTTTTATTGATTCGGAGGAAATTACAATGGATTTATTTTTCGAAAAAGTGACAGAGATAAATAACTCTGTCAACGGCGTGGTGTGGGGCACATTCGGTCTTGCTCTGCTTATCGGCACAGGTGTGCTTATGACACTTGTTACAAAGGTTTTTCAGGTATCACACATCAAGCTCTGGTGGAAAAACACAATCGGAAGTCTTTTCTCAAAAAGTGTTATCGCTCATTCAAAAGAAAAGGGCTCTATCTCCCCTTTCCAGGCTCTTTGCACAGCTCTTGCCGCAACAGTCGGCACAGGTAACATCGCAGGCGTAGCAGCGGCTATCTGCATCGGCGGTGCAGGCGCTGTTTTCTGGATGTGGGTTGCAGCATTCTTCGGAATGATGACAAACTTCTCAGAAAATCCTCTCGGTATTTATTTCCGCCGCCGCAACATTAATGGCGAATGGTCGGGCGGTGCGATGTATTATCTTCGCGACGGTCTCGGAAGCAAAAAAGGATGCAAAACAATCGGTAAAGTTCTTGCAGTTCTTTTCTGCATTTTCACAATGCTTGCATCTTTCGGTATCGGCAGCATGGGTCAGGTAAACAAAATCGTTGCAAACGTTGCAACTGCATTCGATGTTCAGGCACTTTCATCTGTTCAGGTTCTTGGCGGCATTTCACTGTATAACGTTGTTCTCGGTGTAATAATTATGGCACTTGTTGCACTCATCACTCTCGGCGGTCTTAAGAGAATTGCAAACGTTGCAGAAAAGATTGTTCCTTTTATGATTGTTCTTTTCATCGCAGGCAGTCTCATCATCATCGGCAAAAACTATGATATGATTATTCCCGCATTCAAGACAATCTTTGTCAACGCTTTCAAACCCGAAGCATTTGTTGGCGGCACACTCGGCGCAGCTATCAGTGCGGCAGTAACACAGGGCTTCAAGAGAGGCGTCTTCTCAAACGAAGCAGGTCTCGGTTCATCAGTTATGGTTCACTCAAACTCCAACGTAAAAGAGCCCGTAAAGCAGGGTATGTGGGGCATCTTTGAAGTTTTTGCAGACACAATGATTGTTTGCACAATGACTGCTCTTGTTGTTCTCACTTCAGGTGTGTTTGATACAAAAACAGGCGCTCTTGCAGAAGGTCTTACAGACGCAACTCTTGTTGCAGGTGCATTCAACTCTGTGTTCTCATGGGGCAATATCGGTCAGAAATTCGTTGCAATTGCAATGTTCCTTTTTGCATTCACAACCGTTCTCGGATGGTCACATTACGGCTCAAAAGCATGGGAATATCTCTTCGGTGCAAAGAGCACAATCGTATTCAAAATCATCCACGTTATCACAGTTATCTTCGGCGCAGTTATGACATCATCACTCGCATGGGATATTTCGGACACTTTCAACGGTCTTATGATGATTCCCAACCTTATCGGTGTTGTTGTTCTCTCCCCGCTCGTTATGAAGATTACCAAGAACTATGTTGACCGCAAGGTTAAGAACAAAGATGTTGCACCCATTCTTTCTTATGACCCCGAACTCCAGAAAGAAGCTGAAGCTGATCTGAACGATTAATCACAAAAATTTAAGGCGTTGTGTCACAACAGACACAGCGCCTTTTTATTATATTTCGATTATATCAAGCCTTATGAGATTATTGATAAATTCTTCTGTATCGTTAAGCGCCTGCTCCATAGTGACATCATATTCATCATAGAGCTTTTGCGCAAGTTCCTGAACGGAATTACTGTACGGAAGCTGTTCCCATAAAAAGCACGCTGATTCCGTGAGCATAAACAAGCCGTTATGGTCTTTGAGAGCATTCCCAACGGGAACAAGAATCACATCCGCACCTATTCTTCGAAGAATCATTTCTTTTTTAATTGTCATTGCCACTGATACTCCTTTCGGCAAGCGCAAAAAGATGTTTTGTCATTCGGCAGACATATTCGGGAACTTTGGCGAAATCATCCATTTCCGCCTTGCACATCGCCGCACACACATTGCAAATACCCGAATATTCGCAGGAAAGACATTCTTCAGGAAGTCTTATCTGCTCAGTTTTTGATCTGATATCCTGCCACGCTTTTTCAAAGCCGTCAACAAGCGGCTTGCTGTCAGGCTCGGGCATCATTCCGCAAGGGCGCATTATTCCGTCTGCGGTTATCCAGAAAGAAGCTCTGCCTGCTCTGCAGCGAACTTTGTTTTCCGTCGGCCCGTCAGGAAGAGCAAGAAGTTTCTTTGACCTTTCAAAGAAGAAATCTTTGTCCAGCCGATACTCATCAATAAGGAAAATATACTCAGCCGCCTTTTCGGGCAAAAATCGGAGCTCTTCTTTTTTCTGACCGAGTCTTATCGGCGGATAAGCATAGGTTGTAGGCTTCATTGGAATGCCGAGTTCCTTTGAAATATCCGCAATTTTTTTGTAATCATCTATATTTTCAGGGGTAAAAAAAGTGTTCAATCTCATGGAAATTCCGAGATTTTTCATCTGATTTATTGAGCTGATAACTTCATCGAATGCATTGTTTCTGCAGAGCCTTTTGTAGGTTGAATTATCGCCGCCGTAGAGCGAAATATTGATACGCATAGGCGGTAATTCATTAAAAAGCTCTGTATATCTTCCGAGCAGACTGCCGTTTGTGTTGATTGAAATAAGAAAT
>JAZRJH010000247.1:0-16096 GCA_045645685.1 Acutalibacteraceae bacterium | reverse complement strand
AGGCATAAAAATGAGCTACAAGATTAATACAAAATGTATTCTCAGCGGATATTCACCCAAGAACGGCGAACCCAGACAGGTTCCCGTTTATCAGAGCACAACCTATAAATACGATTCAAGCGTTGAAATGGGCAAGCTTTTCGACCTTGAGGCTTCGGGTTATTTCTATACCCGTCTTGCAAACCCCACAAATGACGCTGTTGCAGCTAAAATCGCCGACCTTGAAGGCGGCGTAGGTGCAATGCTCACATCATCGGGTCAGGCAGCATCATTCTATTCAATTTTCAATATTGCAGGTGCAGGCGACCACGTTGTAAGCGCTTCAACAATCTATGGCGGCACATTCAACCTTTTCAATGTTACCATGAGAAAGCTCGGAATTGATTTTACTTTTGTAAGCCCTCAGGCATCGGAAGAAGAAATCAACGCCGCTATCAGACCCAACACAAAGGCTCTTTTTGCAGAATCACTTTCAAACCCTGCACTTGAAGTTCTTGATTTTGAAAAATTCGCAAATGCCGCTCATTCAAACGGAATCCCCCTTATCATTGACAACACATTCCCCACTCCCGTCAACTGCCGACCCTTTGAACTCGGCGCGGATATCGTTATCCATTCAACAACAAAATATATGGACGGTCATGCAACAAGCGTCGGCGGTGTTATTGTTGACGGCGGCAAGTTTGACTGGACACAGAACGACAAATTCCCCGGACTCACCACTCCCGACGATTCATATCACGGAATCACTTACACCGAACGTTTCGGCAATGCAGCTTATATTACAAAATGTATGGCACAGCTCATGCGTGATCTCGGTTCAATCCCCTCACCTTTCAACGCTTTTCTTCTCAATCTCGGACTTGAAACTCTTCCCCTGCGTGTTGAAAGACATTGCTCAAATGCACTTGCGGTTGCAGAATTTATCCGTGACAGCGGCTGTGCAATTGAAGTTACCTATCCCGGCATGAAGGGCAGCAAGGGCTACGAGCTTGCACAGAAATATATGCCTGACGGCACAAGCGGTGTTATCTCCTTCAGAATCAAGGGCGGAAGAGATGCCGCAACAAAATTCATGGACAGTCTCAAGATTGCCGAAATCGCAACTCATGTTGCAGATGCACGCACCTGCTGTCTCCACCCTGCAAGCACAACTCACCGTCAGCTTACAGCTCAGGAGCTTGTCAACTGCGGCATTTCGGATGACCTTATCCGTCTTTCCGTCGGTATTGAACACGTTGACGATATCATCGCCGATGTCAAGCAGGCTCTCGAAGCATCACAGAACTAACAAAGACAAAAAGAAACCCCGTGAAAGATTCAACACCTTTCACGGGGAATTTTTTATTATTCGTAAATGGGATATCTCTTGCAGATTTCTTCAACGCCCTGCTTGATTTTTTCAGCGCTGTTTTCGAAATCGGTTGCGCAGAGATAGATGAACTCTGCAATCTTATCCATATCCTCTTCGTTAAGACCTCTTGAAGTAACTGCGGCTGTACCGAGTCTGATACCGCTTGTTACAAAAGGCTTCTCGGGATCGTTGGGGATTGCATTCTTGTTTGCGGTGATATAAACTTCGTCAAGTCTCTTTTCAAGTTCTTTGCCTGTGATGCCGAGTGAACGAAGGTCAACAAGCATAAGGTGGTTGTCTGTACCGCCGGAAACAAGATTGATACCTCTTGACATAAGACCTTTTGCAAGTGCAGAAGCATTCTTGACGATGTTTTCCTGATAAGTTTTGAATGAGGGGTCAAGTGCTTCACCGAAGCAGATTGCCTTTGCAGCGATGATATGCATAAGAGGACCGCCCTGATTTCCGGGGAAGATTGCCTTATTGATAGCAGGTGCAAGTTCTTCCTTGCAGAGAATAAGACCGCCTCTGGGACCGCGGAGAGTTTTGTGAGTTGTGGTTGTTACGATATCCGCATAGGGTACGGGTGAGGGATGAAGACCTGCGGCAACAAGACCTGCAATATGTGCCATATCTACCATAAAATATGCGCCGACTGCCTTTGCAATCTTGCCTATGCGTTCAAAATCAATGATTCTGGGATATGCCGAAGCACCTGCAACGATGAGCTTGGGTTTGATCTCGTTTGCTGTCTTTTCAAATTCATCATAATCAATGAATCCTTCATCATTTACGCCATAGGGAACAAACTTATAAAGTTTGCCGCTTGCATTAACGGGGGAACCGTGGGTAAGATGTCCGCCATGAGCAAGATTCATGCCCATAACAACATCGCCGGGTTCAAGAATTGCTGCATAAGCTGCCATATTTGCCTGTGCGCCTGAATGGGGCTGAACATTTGCTGCTTCAGCACCGAAAAGTTTCTTTGCTCTTTCGATTGCGATTGTTTCAACAACATCAACACATTCGCAGCCGCCGTAGTATCTTTTTCCGGGATAACCCTCGGCATATTTATTTGTAAGAACGCTTCCCATAGCCGCCATCACTGCGGGAGAAACAATGTTTTCGGAAGCGATGAGTTCAAGATTTCTCTTCTGTCTTTTAAGCTCGGCTTCCATAGCCTTGCCTACTTCTTCGTCGTATTTTATAAGCGGAGTTATTGTGTCGATATAATCTGAAAACATATTACAGGCACCTCTTTCACCGTATTTTTATTACTTTGTAATATTACCACAAATCAAGGAAATATGTCAAACTGCATTGTCAACAAAAAAGACTTGTAATATTCAAATAAATAGGTTATACTGTATGATAACACAAAAAAGGAGATGAATCAATGGACCCCATCAAAGTTGATTTTTCAAAAAAAGACAACGGCGGTAAAAAGGACATAGTTATCCCCCCCGAAAAAGCCGCACTCAAAGTTATTCTCAGCATACTCTGTATGATAGTATTTGCTGCAGTTGCATTTTATGTTATGCTTCCTGCAATCAACTTCAAGTCATATGATTTCTACATTTATCTCGGACTTGTTGCCGCTTCATACGTTGTTTTTAACGGCATTTTCACAAATGTCATGAATAAACCCGAATATATTCCGTATGTTAAGAAAAGAGCAATCGTTCCCGGAATCATTATCGGACTTCTCATCGTGACTGTTGGTATAGGTTATCTTGTTTCCTGCGAATTTTTCAGAGCATCGAGCTACAGTCAGATTATCGATGTAAGAACAGATTCAAACTTCTCCGAAGAAATTGAAGAGCAGAATGCAGAAAGTTTCAGCGCTATTCCCAAGCTTGACGAAGAAGCTGCTGCACAGCTCGCAACAAGAGCTCTCGGTGTTCTCGAAGAAAAGGGTTATGTTTCACAGTTCACGGTTTATCCCGAATACACTCAGATAAACTACAAGGAAACTCCCGTAAGAGTTGCTCCCCTTCAGTATGCAAATATCATCAAGTGGTTCACTAACACAAAGAACGGTTTCCCCGGTTATGTTGTTATTGACATGGCTAATGAATCCACTGAATTTATTGAAGTTGAAAACGGCATCAAATATTCACCTGCCGAGCATTTCAACAAACTTCTCAAACGTCATCTTCGCTTTGAATATCCCACATTCATGTTTGCAGATGCAACATTCGAAATCGACGACGAAGGCAATCCCTATTGGATCTGCGCCCGTCTTGACAAAACAATCGGTCTTTTCGGCGGTACAGATGTTATCGGTGCAGTTGTTGTTAAAGCAAACAGTGCAACAGGCGAAAGCGCATATTACACAATCGACGAAATTAAGAGCAGCACAGAACTTCAGTGGCTCGACAGAATCTATGATTCAGACCTTATTGTTCAGCAGTACAACTTCTACGGTAAGTATCAGAACGGTTTCTGGAACTCAATTCTCGGCCAGAGAGATGTTATCACAACAACAGCCAACTACAACTACATTGCCAAGGACGACGACGTATGGATGTACACAGGCGTTACTTCCGTAACATCTGACCAGTCAATCACAGGTTTCGTTCTTGTTAACCAGAGAACAAAGGAAGCTATCTATTACCGAGTCACAGGCGGTACTGAATATTCAGCTCAGCAGGCTGCAGAAGGCCGTGTCAAGGACCTTGGTTACGATGCAACCTTCCCGCTTCTTCTCAACATCGGCGGCGAACCCACTTACTTCCTTTCACTTAAGGATGACAGCAACATCGTTCAGCAGTACGCTCTCATCAACGTTGCTCAGTATAACAACAACAAGATGGGCGCAACAGGTACAGACCTTTCAAAGTGCCTTGCAAGTTATGTTGCGGCGCTCAAGGAGAGCGGCATCAAGGTTGATATCGATCCCGATGCAGTTGTTGATCCCTCAACAAATCCCGCTGAAGATTCTTCAAAAGAGGTTCTCACAGCTTCAGGCACAATTACAGACATCAGAACTGCAGTTATCGGCGGCAACAGCTATTACTATATCAAGCTCGATTCAAATGCAGCTTATTTCTCAATCGCAGCATCAAAGAATGAAACCGTTGTTATTCTCAACAAGGGCGACAGCGTAACAGTAACCTATTCAGGCGAAGGCGCAATCATTGATGCAGATTCAATCAAACTTAACTGATTCAAAGTAGGGCGGGGGCTTGCTCCCGCCGTCTTTGATTTACGGAGAGATTTATGGAATTTTACGAAAACAAACAAGAACCCGAAAAGGCGGTGCTTATTGCCGTTGACACGGGCGAATACAACTGCGAAGTTTCACTTGATGAACTTGAAGAGCTTGCAAAAACCGCAGGCGCAGAAGTTGTGGGAAAACTCTGGCAGAAGCGTGACAAGCCCGATTCGGCAACATTTCTCGGAAGCGGCAGGCTTGAAGAATTAGCCGAATTCTGCGAAAACAACGAAATCGACCTTGTTATTGCAGACAGCGAGCTTTCTCCCTCGCAGCTTCGCAACATCGAAAGAGAAACAAAAATAAGAGTTATTGACAGAACAACCCTTATTCTTGATATTTTCGCTGACAGAGCAAGAAGCAACGAGGGTAAACTTCAGGTTGAACTCGCTCAGCTCCGTTATTCCCTTCCGAGACTTACGGGTCAGGGCACAAAACTTTCCAGACTTGGCGGCGGTATCGGTACAAGAGGTCCCGGCGAAACAAAGCTCGAAAGCGACAAACGTCATATCAGGCGAAGAATAAAAGCTCTTGAAGATGAATTTGAAGCTCTTGAAAAAAGAAGAACTCTTGCAAGAGCAAGACGAGAAAAAGACGGCGTTGAAACCGTTGTTATCGTCGGCTACACAAATGCAGGCAAATCAACTCTTATGAATGCGCTCACCGAAGCAGGCGTTCTTGCGCAGGATAAACTTTTTGCAACTCTCGACCCCACTTCAAGAGCGTTGACTCTGCCCGACGGAAGAAAAGTTATGCTTATTGACACCGTAGGATTCATCCGCCGACTTCCGCATCATCTTGTTGAAGCATTCAAATCAACGCTTGAAGAAGCCGCTTGTGCAAAAGTTATTCTCAATGTGTGCGACGCTTCCGACCCCGAATGCTCGGAGCATATCAAGGTTACAAACGATCTTCTTGAAGAACTCGGATGCGCAGGCAAGCCTGTCATTCCCGTTTTCAACAAATGCGACAGACCCGAAGCAAAAGAAAACATTCTTTTTGAACCGAATTCGGTTATGATTTCCGCTCTTGAAGAAAAGGGTCTTGATAAACTGCTTGATGCAATTTCAAAAGCGCTTCCGCCCACAAGAGCAAAAGCGAAGATGCTCATCCCCTATTCAGACGGCTCAGCCGCCGCAATTCTCCGAAAGGACAGCATCATAAATGTTGAAGAATACAGAGCAGACGGTCTTTATTTTGAACTTGTTGCAGATGTTGCGATGATAGACAAATATCAGAAATATTGCGTTTAAAATCTGTTAAAGTTTTTTTAACAGACCCATGCTTGACATCTTATTTTCTTTAAGATATAATAAGAGCGAACAAAAACTGTTCACTCTGTATACATAAACAAATTTTAAGGGGGACTTTAAAATGGATTTCACAGGACTTTCCGATCTTATGACAACAATCCTTGAAGGCATTGCCAACATCGACCTCAGAATGATTAACTTTGACGATCTCGGCAAGCTTCTTGACCTTGTTGCTCCCATCTGGAATCCCATCTGGGCTTATGTTTCAGAATTCCTTATGGACATCTTCTACGCAGCATAATTTCAGAATGAAACGGGACATCTTCAAACGAAGATGTCCCGTTTTTGTTATTTATTGAATGCTTCAACAAGAGCATGATACTCTTCTTCGGAAACAGCTACAACAGAGCCGTGTCGGGGTCTGAGATGATTCATGGAATAAGTCGATCTCTGCACCCGTCTGAAGTTTTCAAAATCTCTTGTCATCTGTGCAAAGAATGTACCTTGGGAATATTCATCCATAATCATCATCCATGCATCTGTACCCGTTATGCGATACATCGAGCTTCCTTCAACACCGTGCCAATTGAGAGAGCAGATTGTGTAATCGGTATTATAAGGACCTGTGAGATTTTTGGATCTTACATAAGCGATTTTCTGAGTGATATCTTCTTTGAAATAGAGATAATAATAACCGTCTTTTTCATTGTAGATTATATCGCCGTCGATGCATTGAATGTTTCTTGTTTCGCCCGTTTCGGGGTCAACTTCATTCCATCTGCCATAGAGAACCTTCGGCTCTGTTTCAAAGGTTTTGAAATCCTTTGTATAAGCATAGTAATGACCTGCGGTATCATTCTCAGCAGTTGAGTTTGCCCAATAGACCATATACATACCCTTGTCATTATCCCAGATTGCCTGGGGTGCCCATGCTCTGTTTGTTGTTTCAAATCCTTCAAACTGACGGATATCGATAACCGTTTCGTCTGTCCAGTTTATCATATCATATGAACGCCATGTGATAAGTGCGTGATTGGATGTCCAGCCTTCGAGCGCATTCATATCGGTTGCTATTATGAAATAACAGTCCTTGCCGTTTTCATCAACACCTTTAAGCATATAGGGGTCACGGACACAGCCTGTTCCTTTTGTCTGCTCAATTATCGGCTCATTGTTGTTGAGCGCTTCAAAATTATATCCGTCTGTGCTGACGGCGAGGTGAATTCTCTGCTCATCAACTTCGTTACCCACAAAATAGCAGAAAACATATGCACCTGATTTGCTCACGGCAGGGTAAGCGTAGTCATTGAAAATATAATTGAAAAGGAAATACGGCATCATCGCAATCGCCGTTAAAATTCTGGTGAATGATAACCAAGTCACACCGTCACCTCCCGATTAAAGATTGTTAAGAATGTTAAGAACGCATCTGAGTTCTTCGGGTTTCACCTTATCAACGGGTTTGTTGTTCACAACGCAGTCTGCAAAATAATGAATTTCGTTTGCATATGCATCGCTCTTGGGAAGATTGATGCTGCCTGTGTCACCTTCAGCATCCTGAGAAAGGTCGATTTTCTTATCATCACGAAGATAAATCACCATCTTGCCGTTTTCGTTTGAAACAAGCGCATCTTCAAACTGGAATCTGAATTCCGCTGTGAAGGGATAGCAGGTTGCATACCATGATGCTTCGGAATTGACTGTGAAATCACCGAAATCATAGCTCAGGCTGATAAAGTCCTGATCGGGAAGTTTTGAACGGTACTGATATTTAACCTTGGGCATACCGAAAGCATAAACCATAAAATCAAGGTCATGGATATGAAGATCAAACGGAACAAGACCGCTTCTCTTCTCATCCATCATCCAACCGTCCCAGCTCCACTTGGGATAACCGCCGAGACGAATCATTGTGCCCGAAAGGAGCTTGCCGTATTTCTTTGTGTCATAAATTTCTTTGAGAAGCTCATATTCGGGCCAGAAACGAAGCACCTGAGCAATCATGAACTTAACATTATTCTTTGCTGCGGTTGAATATACTCTGTCGATATCCTCTTCCTTGAGAGAGATGGGCTTTTCACATATAACGTTGATACCCTTTTCCATTGCCTTAACAGCAAAATCGGCATGAAGATATGTAGGAAGGCAGATATCGATGATATCAAATTCTTCCTTTTCAAGCATTTCGTCGAAATCAGTATAATGACGCTTGTCGGGATATTTTTCCATTCTTTCTGTACGGATATCGCAGATTGCGATAAGCTCCGCATTTTCCATAGCTTCCCACACGGGGATATGTGCGCCGCTGATACCGCCGACGCCTACAAGACCAACTTTAAGCATAATTGAACCTCCGTTTACATTATGATGATATTTTATCACAGCGTGATAAAAATGCAATAGATAAACTTTGTTTTGTTGACTTTGATTTATATTGGATATATAATTATAGTGAATAATTAACTGCGAGGAAAGAAATATGAGTAATTTTTCACAGCGCTTTAAAATCGACTGCAATCCTGTTGCAGATAAAAATCAGACTCTTACATATAAAAATGTGAGATTTACCGTTATCACTCCCTGCCTTCTCCGTGTTGAAGTTCAGAAAAACGGAAAATTCTGTGATGAACCCACACAGAGCGTATGGTTCAGAAATCTCGGCGAAACAAAATTCGAAACCAAGGAATCAGGCAACAAAGTTGAAATCAAAACAGAAAAAGCTGTTTTCACCTGCTCAACCGTTTCGGGCAAGGTTCTTTCAATAAAGCTTGCTGACGGAAGAACGGTTAAAAACTACAACTCAGGCAACCTTAAGGGAACAAGCCGTACTCTTGACATCACCGCCATTGATAAAGTCGGTGACGGCGTATGCTCAAAAAACGGCGTTGCGGTTCTTGATGACAGCGATACTCTCGTAATAAAACCCGACGGTCTTATTCTCCCCCGCGAAAACGAAGAAAAAGACGAATATTATTTTGCCTACGGCAACGATTATATCGGCGCAACAACCGACCTTTATAAACTCACAGGCAAAGTGCCTCTCATTCCGAGATATGCACTTTCCAACTGGTGGAGCAGATATAAGGCTTATTCTCAGGAAGAATATCTGAATCTCATGGATAAGTTCAAGGAAGAAGAAATCCCCATCACCGTTGCAACAGTTGATATGGACTGGCATTGGGTTGATATCAAGAAAAAATTCGGCAAGGATGCCCACAAAGTTACAAAGCACAGAAACTTCATGGAATATGTCTATGATGTATGGTCAGTAGGCTGGACGGGGTACTCATTCAACACAGATCTTTTCCCCGATTACAAGGCATTTCTCAAAAAACTCAAGGATGATAACTATCATGTCACATTCAATATTCATCCTTCAATGGGTGTGCGTTGGTTCGAAGATCAATATGAAGATATGTGCAAAGCGATGGGTCAGAATCCCAAGGAGAAAAAGGCTGTTGGATTCGATATAACCGATAAGAAATTCACCGAAAACTATTTTGACATTCTTCATCATCCGTTCGAAAAGGATGGCGTTGACTTCTGGTGGATTGACTGGCAGCAGGGCAAAAACACAGCCGTCAAAGGTCTTGACCCCCTTTGGGCACTTAACCACTATCATTTCCTTGATAATGCAAAGGATAACCACAGACCGCTCATTCTCTCCCGTTTCTGCGGCGCGGGAAGTCAGAGATATCCGCTCGGCTTCAGCGGCGACACAACCCAGACATGGAAGAGCCTTGACTATCAGCCGGGATACACCGCAACCGCTTCCAACGTTGCATATCCCTGGTGGAGCCACGATATCGGCGGTCACTGCATGGGTAAGAAAGACGACGAACTCTATCTCCGCTGGGTACAGCTCGGAGTTTTCAGCCCCGTTATGCGACTTCATTCCACAAACAACGAATTCGCAGGCAAAGAGCCCTGGAATTTCAGCGGTCCCGTAAGAAGAATCGCAACCGATGCTCTTCGTTTAAGGCACAAACTTCTCCCCTATATCTACACAATGAACTACCGCACTCACACCGAGTGCAGAGCAATCTGCGAACCGATGTACTATGCTTATCCCGAAGACAAGAGCGCATATGAATGCAGAAACGAATTCTTCTTCGGAACAGAGCTTATCGTTGCACCCATCACCGAACACACATCGCTCAAAACAAACCTTGCAGGCGTGAATGTATGGATTCCCGAAGGAAGATACACCGATATCTTCACGGGCAGAATTTACAAGGGCAACAAGTTTGTGAAGATGTTCCGTGATGTCGATTATATCCCCGTTCTTGCAAAAGAAGGCGCAATCATTCCCATGAGCGCAAACGACAGAACAAACGATTGCTCAAACCCCGAAACCCTTGAGCTTCTTATTTACAGAGGCAACAACACTTTCACTCTCTACGAGGATGACGGCGATACACTTTCATATCAGAACGGCGAATATCTCAAAACCGCATTCACCGTTTGCGAAAACGGAAACAAGGTTGATTTCTCCGTTTCAAAAGCAGAAGGCGTTGCAGATGTTTCGCCCGAAAACAGAACTTTCATCTTTAAATTCAAGGATATTGTTTCTGCCGATGCAACAGTTACCGTTGACGGTGCGGATTATGATACAAAAGCAGAAAAGGTCGGCGATAATATTGAAATCACCGTTACCGCAAAGGCTGTTTCCGATATAAAAATCGCTCTTGACAACTGCATTTATCTTGAAAATAAAAACGAAAGACAGGAGCTTACAAGAGTTATTTCCAAATTCCAGATGTCAACCGATAAGAAGATGATTTATAATTCATTCATCAAAAACGGCAAGAAAATGCCCTCTGTTGCAAAGGAATTTGCAGAACCCATAAAGGAAATTCAGGAACTTTACAGATAAGGTGATAAATATGAAAAAAATTTCGGTTATCATTGCTCTTACACTTGTTTTTTCGCTTGTTATCGGTATCACGGCATTTGCTGAAAGCGGATACGGTTACAAAGAAGATGACCTTACTGCATTTGCCCCGAAATGGGATGAAATTCAGGCAGACGATACTGTGATTTCGGTTTCTGTCGGTGCAGAGCAGGGCGAAATCCGTTTTGCATGGCTTTCATCAAAGACCGATACCGAAGTTTCATTTAAGATTTCGGAAAAACCCGATATGTCAGACACAAAAGAAATTGCGGTTTCATCGGAAAACTGCGGTGATTATATCTCAAACAAAGTAACTGTTTCGGGTCTTGAAGAAGGCGAAACCTATTATTATTCTTACACCGAAAACGGTGCCTGGAGCAAACCCGAGCCCGTTACAATTCAGAATGACGAAAACTTCACAGTTCTTTTCGTTTCCGATGCGCAGATAGGTCGTTCAGGCGAAGAAACCGAAAGAGAAGTTCTTATCCGTGATACCTGCGGATGGAATTACACAGTTGACAAAATGCTCGGCAAATATCCCGATGCGGCTTTTGCAATTTCTGCAGGAGATCAGTTTCAGTCAGCCGACAGCATTCCACAGATGAAAGCATATCTCGCACCCGAAAAACTTCGTTCTCTTCCCATTGCCAACACCATCGG
Source organism: Acutalibacteraceae bacterium (assembly GCA_045645685.1). GTDB lineage: Bacteria > Bacillota > Clostridia > Oscillospirales > Acutalibacteraceae > CAG-177. Next base: position 4,718 of record JAZRJH010000247.1, on the reverse strand, counting down.
CAACCACGATGAAGATGCAACGCTTTACGGCGATATTTTCAACAATCCCAACGAGGTTGATGAACTTTTTTCCGCCGAAGCGGGAACGGGTTATTTCTACACTTACGGCGATGTGCTGTTCATAACTCTCAACTCAAACAACGACTTTATGTTTGACACCGCAAAGGTTATTTCCTCGGCGGTCAAGGCTCATCCCGATGCAAAGTGGAGAGTTGTCACAATGCACCACAATCCCTATTCCGCCGCATTTTCGGACGATGAATTTCATGAAGAAAGACTCTTCTTCTCATCGCTCATTGACTGCTATGATATCGACCTTGTTTTAAGCGGACACGACCATTTCTATTCCCGCACCGAAATTATGTATGCGGGCGAAAAAGCTGACGAAGGCACGGTTTATGTTCAGTCATCATCGGCATCGGGCAGCAACTACGACCCTCTGCCCGAAACTCTCCCCTCTTACACAGTGACCGCATTTGATGTGAGAGTGCCGACATTCACGGCGTTCACATTCACCGATAACGCAATAATCGGAACAACCTACCGCACAGACACCGACGAAATCATTGATTCGTTTGAAATAGCTGACAACACAGCCGATTCAAGCGCAAACATTTTCGCCGTTGCAATCTCATTCATCAGAACTCTGTTTTCAATGATTTGACTTTATCAAAACAACACGGGGCTGCCGATACCGGCAGCCCCGTAAATTTTTTCAGTTTGCTTTGTTGCTCATTTCAAAAACGAGCTCTCCGCCGTTCATGAGCTGTTCGTGAGTGAGATAAATTCCGTCGAGCTTTTCGCCGTTGAGAGTTATACCGCTCACATAAATATTCTTTTCGCTCTGATTGTTTGCTTTTATTTTAAGAACATTTCCGTTTGAAAGAGTCAGCTCTGCCGAATCAACATTGGGCGAACCGACCCAATATTTATCCGTACCTGCAAGGGGATAGAATCCGAGTGCGGAGAAAACATACCATGTGCTTGTTGTGCCGCCGTCGTCATTGCCGTCAAGACCGTTGATGTCATCGCTGAAACGGTTTTCAAGAGTCCAGCGAACCCATTTCTGTGTGAGATCGGGTCTGCCTGCATTGTTGAAGAGATAGGGAGTGTGAATATCGTGCTGATTGCCTATCCAGAAGCCGTGACCGGGGTCAACAGCCGCTCTTGTAAGAGAAGCGTCTTCCATGAAATCTTCAAGTTCACTCACGAAATATTCATCCGAGCCGAAAAGCTCAATCATGCCTTCGATATCATGCTGCGCCGCCCATCTCCAATGTCTTGCGCTGCCTTCGGAATAGCAGTTTGCAAACTTCTTTATCATAACCGCATCATAGAATTCGGTTATATAAGGGCTGAAATTCCATACGAATGAGCCGTCTGCATTTCTTGCCTGAAAATATTTTGTTTCGGGGTTAAAAACATTCTTGTAATACATGGATTTTTCGGTATATCTCTGATAATCTTCTTCCATGCCGAGCGCCTTTGCAAGGGAAGCGATTGCGGCATCCTGCCATGCATATTCAAGAGTGCAGGCAACGGATTTTCTGACACCTTCGGCATCGTTGGGAACATATCCGTATTCATTATACAAATCAATATTTTCTCTGCCCGATCTGTCTGTTTCGTTTTCCGATGAATATTTCATCGCTTCATAAGCCGCTTCAACATCAAAATCTGTGATACCCTTGAGATAACTCTCGGCAATAACGATGTTTGCGGAATCGCCGAACATTGAGCCTGAATATCCTGCGCCCATGGGCCAACGGGGAAGATTGCCTCTGCCCTGCTCAGCCATATCCACAAGACTGTTAAGGCAGTCAAGCTGAATATCCTGCGCAATGAGAGTATAAAGCGGATGGGTTGTGCGGCAGGTGTCCCAGAGTGACATATCCGTTCTGTATGTGTAACCGTCTGCGGTGTGTTTCTGCTTATCAAATCCGAGATATTCGCCGTTGACATCGGTGAAATCCGTCGGCATTATCATTGCATGATAAAGTGCGGTGTAGAAAACGGTTTTTATCGCGTCATCGTCTGTGTCAATTTTGATTGTTGAAAGACGTTCATCCCATGATTTGACCGCTTTTTCTCTCACGGAATCAAAATTCTTGCCGTCTGTTTCAGCCTTGAGATTAAGAATCGCATTTTCAACGCTTACATAGCTGATGCCGACTTTAAGCTCAACGCTTTCGTTTTCAAGAGAACCGAAATTAAGGTCAATGCCAACCTTGCCGTCTTCTTCCTTTATCTCATATGACTTCACGGATTTGTCAGCAACTGCGGCAAAATATGCGGGAAGACCTTCGTATCTGCCTGCAAACTGACCGTCAAGCAAGCAGCTGCCCGTGACGATACCCGTTTCTTCGTCAAAAGAAACCTTGCCGTCTTTTGAAACGCTGTTGGCGTTTGCACTTGTGACATCGATATAAAGTCTTGCATCCTTATCGGTGTCAAATGTGTATCTGTGAATACCCGTGTGAATATCAGCAGTCATTTCTGCAAGACATCCGACGGTGGGCAGATAAACCGCATAGTAGCCGGGAGTTGCAACTTCACTTGAATGTGAATAGGTCATAACAGCAGGTTTGTTATCTCCGACTGCAGGGGTTACCCTGAAATGGCAGTAATCTTCAGCGCCCGTGCCTGAAAGTCTGGAATGGCTGAAGCCCTTGATATGAGCCTGCTCATAATAGTAACCCGAAGTATTCATTTTTGTGATATAAATACCGCCGAGAAAACTTGTGTCGGGTCCGAGTCTGACAGCACCGAAAGGTACAGTTGCCGCAGGGCTGAGCATACCGCAGGTCCACGGTGTTCCGCCCGTACCGATGAACGGGTCAACATATTGAGTGTATTCCCCCGTCTTTGTTTCGGGCATTTCAATGCTTTTCGGCAAAACTCCGCCGATGATTCCCGTGAACAGAGTTTCAAATGCAACGAATACGGAAACAAGCGTTCTGATTATTGTCCACATAATACCGCCTCCTTAATATTCTTTTAATATAAAATACTGAAGCAAAAATGTCAAGAGCAGGGATTTTTCTTGAAATATAAAATTGCTTGTGTTACTATAAAAACATAAAATTGCGAAGGAGAAAATTATGGCAACGATAAAGGCGATTTTTGCACTCTTTGAAGTTATACTTTTCGCATTGGGTATTATCCCCCTGAACACAGACATAAACTACGGCGGAAACAGTTATGTTGCGCCCGAAGTCACAACTCCGATGTATATCGTTCAGAACGGCGAAACGGATTTTGTTATCATAACCGAAGAAAATCCCGATGAGTGTATGCTCACCGCCGTCCGGGAAATGCAGAAGTACATTGAAAAAATCAGCGGTGCAAAGCCCGAATATGTTTCTGACACCGCCGCATCGGAAGGCAGAAAAGAAATCATTCTCGGCACAACCGACAACGCTTATGTTACCGATGACGGTTTTGTGATAATTTCAGACGGCGAAGATTTATATATCCGCGGCGGCTCTGAAAGGGGCACTCTTTACGGCGTTTACACCTTCCTTGAAGAATATCTCGGCGTGCGCTGGTTCACTCCGACTCTTGAAGTTGTGCCCGAAAACAAAGATATTGTTGTTGATTCTGAGATAAACCGCACCGTCAATCCTTCTTTTTCAATCCGAAGAAATTCGTGTCAGGGATCAACGGATGAATACAGAGCAAAAATGAAAATCAACGTTTCATTCTGGAACGAAGCGGAAGCCTACGGCGGCGCATTGACCTATGTTTTATGGGACGTAACTCTTGACAAACTTGTTCCCGATTCGCTTTTCGCAGAGCATCCCGAATATTTTGCTCTCCAACCCGACGGTACACGAAGCACCGACCATGTCTGCCTTTCACACCCCGATGTGCTTTCGGTTGCAATCGAAAACGGCAGAAAAGCGATTCTTGAATGTGAAAGAGATTCAAAATATATCCACATCGGTCAGAAAGACAACATGAACTACTGCCATTGCGATTCATGCGAAGCTCTTTATGAAAGATACGGCTCGGTATGTGCGCCAACAATCATTTTTACAAATAATTTTGCGGATGCACTCGATGACGAATTCCCCGATTTCATGTTCACTTTCTATGCATATAACGAAACCGACCAGCCTCCCACGGATTTGTCGCTCCGATGCAACAGCAACGTTGCGCCCGTGCTCTGCGGACTTCACAAAGCTTGCAGAAGCCATCATATCACGGAATGCGGCGCAATGGACGGCGTTGAATATGAGTCATTTGAAATGCTTTACGGCAACACCAATCCGCAGATTGCGAAAAATTTTGCAAACTGGGTCAAGGTTGCGGACACAACCTATATCTATGACTACACAATAAACTTCCTTAACACGGCACAGTTTTTCTCAAACTTCGAAACAATGCAGTCCACAATGAAATATATGCACGATATCGGCATCACGGGGTATATCTATAACTGCGGTGACGGTCACTATGCGGCATCCAATGAACTTCGCAACTATCTGCTTTGTAAACTCCAATGGGATGTTGACTGCGATGTTGAATATCACATGGACGATTTTGTCAAAGGATTCTACGGCGAAGAAGCCGCTCCTTATATCAAGGAATATATTCACCTGCAGACCGCTCAGACCAAGGGCACCGCTCATGCCTTTGACTTTGACTGGCATTATCAGGCAGGATTCTGCTCACCCTCCACAGTTGCGAAGAGCGATTATCTTTTTGACCGCGCA
>JAZRJH010000246.1:0-2009 GCA_045645685.1 Acutalibacteraceae bacterium | reverse complement strand
TGAGAAAGGCATCGTTAAGAAGACTTTGGACGGCGTAAAGATTTTGGGTAATGGCGAAATTTCGAAGAAGCTCACCGTTCAGGCAAATGCTTTTTCAGATAGCGCTAAATCAAAGATCGAAGCTGCCGGAGGAAAGGCAGACGTGATCTAAACATGCTTCAGACAATTGTTAATGCATGGAAAATCGCTGACCTTCGCAAGAAGATTATCTTCACAGCATTAATCGTTCTTGTTTTCAGAATCGGTTCAGCAATCCCCGTACCTTTCACTGATATCGGCGAGTCAGGCATTATTTCTGACCCTAATGCCGGTAACTTTATGAACTATCTTGCTATGATGACAGGTGATGCATTCACATACGGAACAATTTTCGCTATGTCAATCACACCCTACATCAACAGCTCGATTATTATGCAGCTCCTCGCAGTTGCAATTCCCGCCCTTGAAAGACTCCAGAAGGAAGGCGAAGAAGGCCGCAAGAAGATTGCAGCAATCACTCGTGTTGTAACAATCGTTCTCGGTCTTCTCCAGAGTACAGCTTATTACTTCTATCTTCGTTCACAGGGCTATCTCGTTGAAAGCGCTTCAGGCAAAGGCTTCGCAGCTGTTTTCGCAGCTTTCGTTATCATCCTTTGCTTCACCGCAGGTACCGCACTTATCATGTGGCTCGGTGAACGCATCAACGAAAAAGGTATCGGCAACGGTATTTCAATCATACTCTTTGCCGGTATCGTTTCAAGAATTCCCACTCTCGCAGCAACACTCTTCGGAAGCACAGGTTATTTCAGCCACGGCGGACCCTACTACTTCCTTTCACCCCTCGTTGCTGTTATCCTCGTACTTATGATTGCTTTCATCGTATGGATGGATAACTCCGAGAGAAGAATTCCCGTACAGTATGCTAAGAGAGTTGTTGGCAGAAAGATGTACGGCGGCCAGAGCACACATATTCCCATCAAGGTTAATATGTCAGGTGTTATGCCCGTTATCTTCGCTTCATCAATTCTTTCACTTCCTCCCACAATCCAGATGTTCGTTGGAACAAAGGTTAAGGAAGGCGGTTTCTGGGACGGTTTCTTCGGAATCTTCTCATATGAACACTGGGCATACTCAATCATCTATTTCGTATTCATCATTGCTTTCGCATATTTCTATGCAAGCATTCAGTACAACCCCATTGAAATGTCAAAGAATATCCGTGACAACGGCGGTTCAATCCCCGGTATTCGTCCCGGTGAACCCACCTCAAGATATATCGGTAAAGTTATCAACAGACTCACCCTTCTTGGTGCGCTCCTTCTGAGCGTTGTTGCTCTCTTCCCCGTTATTTTCTCACAGGTAACAACCTTCTTCCTCAATATGTGGCAGGAAGGCGCTTCAATGAACGTTTCACTCGGCGGTACATCAATCATCATTCTTGTAGGTGTTGCACTTGAAACAGTTAAGCAGCTCGAGAGCCAGATGATGATGAGACACTACAAGGGCTTCCTTGATTAATAAGCCCTTCGCAGACTTCGGTCTGCTAAACGGAGGATTAGCATGATAGTGCTCAAAACAACAAGAGAACTCAGCCTTATGAAAGAGGCGTGTGTTATCGCTGCAGGAGCATTAAAGGCAGCGGGTGAGGCAGTTGAGCCCGGCGTAACAACCGATGAAATCAACAGAATTGCCCATAACTTCATAACAAAAAGCGGCGCAATACCGACTTTTAAAGGATATAGCGGTTACCCTGCTGCCACATGCATTTCCATAAACGATGAGGTCATTCACGGCATTCCCAGCAAGAAGCGCATAATCAAAGCAGGCGATATCGTCAGCATTGATGTCGGCGCAACCTTCAACGGCTATGTCGGCGACAATGCCGCCACTTTTGCGGCGGGTGATATTTCGCCCGAAGCTCAGCGGCTGTGCGACACAACCAGAGAGAGCCTTTACGAAGGCATCAAGGCAGCTGTCGCAGGCGGCAAGTCGGAGGCCAAGCGGTCTTAGGAAGACAATTAGGAAAACCA
>JAZRJH010000245.1:0-8301 GCA_045645685.1 Acutalibacteraceae bacterium | reverse complement strand
GTTCTTCCGTAGCGCTTGTGACCGTACTTTTATGAGTGAGCTTCGCCGTAGTCAACTCTTGCTCCCGTAAGCTGTGCATAAAGCTCGCAAGCCTGATCCCATGCGCTTGACATCGGACCAACCGAAGCGGCATAGCATTCTGTTCCGTCATCCGAGAGAAACTCGGTGATACTGCCGCTTGTTGCTCCCCAATAGGGAGCTTTTTTGTTCAGACCTTCGTTTTGTCCCCATCCGAACATTCCGTGAACGAAAATAATCGGATATGAAAGATTTTTCATTTGAACATCCCCGTTTTATAACAGTTTCAGATTTTCCTCTATTCTGTCAAAAAAGTCAAGAAGCATTTTTCTGTCGGTTTCGTTGCCTCTGAAACAGGTTGAAAGCATCAGGTCGCCGTTATACGAAAGAACATTGAGTGCAGCACACGGCTTTTCTTTTGCTCCGCCGCCGACCCAGACCGCAGTAGGAACAATATTTTCAAAAGCGAGTGATTCGGGTTTTAATGCTCCGACATTGCTGACAGAAAGGTTTGCATTTGTATATCCGAAACTTGTTATAAGCTCTGCCTGAGCATAAATCATTGTTGAAAATCCGAGATTCAGCAAAGGCTGACCGTGAAGTCCCATAAACTTATCTTTCTTCACTTCTTGTGTGCTTTTTGCAACAGCTTTCAGAGTGTCCGCCATTGTTTCTCCTTTTGAATCAACAACGCAGGGAGTGAATGCCGTGTGATTTGTATAGCCGATATTTTCGGGATGCTTTATGTATCTTCTCAGATCAACTGCAGAGGATATGCCTACTCTTTCCGATTCGGAACAACCCGAAACATCATAAAAAGCTCTGATATATGCGGCAGAAATAAGGTCGTTTGCTGTTGCCCCCAACTCTTTTGCCCTTAATCTTGCAGGCTCAAAAATATCTGCACCGATTTTTTTGCGGACAAATATTTTTCTGTCGGAATCCTTTGCTTCGGTGAAAGGCAGAGTGTGTTTATCTTTTGAGGAAACAGCCGCAAAAAGCTTTTTTGCAGTCTTTCTGTCCGCTTCGCTCATATCGTCATAAACACGCTCGTATGCACGGGATTTGCCTGAATGATACACAGGAATTGTTCCGTTGTTCAGATAGCTTTCATAACCATTGAACATATCATTCAGAAAACTTTTCAATCCGCCGCCATCCATACACATATGATTGAAAATGAAACAAAGTCTGCTCTTGCCTTCGCAGAAGAAAAGACCGATTTTAATCTGAACATTGCTCTCCGTGGGAATTCCCTGAAGCAGAAAATCGTCTGAAGAACGCTCAAGACTCATTGTTTCTCTTACCGAAAAAATATCGTCAATATGATAATCCGAAACTTTCCAATAAGGATTTATGTGGTTGTCAATAAACTTTGAATGAAAAACGGGTGCAGATTCAACAAGGCAGAGAAGAACCGTTTTCAGCACTCTGATATTCGGAATAAAATCATATTCAATTTCAAAACGTGCAATTCTGTCCATCCATCTGCGGCACATATAATTGACTTTGTCATATAATTCCGCAGGAAGCCTTTTGGGAATCGGCTTTTCATTTTTGATTATATCGGCAATGATTTTTTCATCGGTCAAGCCTCTTGCAACAAGTTCGCTTGCTCTGTCAGTTGCCTTTGTGTTGTCTGAAATCATAATTATTCCTCAATAATATGCGAGAAGAAGAAGTTCTTTCTTTCCTCATTATCAATAAGTTTTACGGGTTTTACCTGATTGAGATTTGCGCCTCTGTCTTTAAGCATCTGACGGTAATCGTCATAAGTGCCGTGACGCAGGAATTTCACTTCGCAATGCCCGAGACTTCCGTTCTGGAATGCGGGTTTTGCGGACGGATTATTTTCGCAAAGCAAATCTTCAAAAAGCTTTGCATATTCTTTTTCAAGGCTCTTATCATGCTGTTTTGCCGTTTCGATAAGCAGAACATAATGACCGGGAGAAGTGTTGTGGTCAACATAAATACTGTAACCCACAAACAGTTCATTGAGTTTCTCCGACATGCCGTTGACAATATAGTCAAATGCCATCTGTGTCATTTTTTCACCGCTGATATTGGCAACCTGATTGAGTCGGTAGCAGAAGGTTATCTTCGGCAGTTCATTATAAAATCCCGTAACACGGACAACGTCTTCAATTCTGTATCTGTAAAATCCGCTTGTGTTGGTGAGAATAACTTCGTATTCTTTGCCGACTTCAAGGTCTTTGATGGTGAGCAGATTATCGTAATCATCCGAATCAACGGGGCGGAATTCATAGAATCCGTTGTGGGGAAGCATAACATATTCAAATGAATCAAGCTCAAGAGGAACAGCCATCAATGCTTCGGAAGCGGCATAGCCGAGATAATGAGTGGGAATATTACCAAGATAACGCTGAAGTTTTTTCTGATAAATCGCAACAGCACCCGTGCCCATACCGAACATCCAGCTGATATTGGGCCAGATTCGGGGAACGATAGGCTCATTGTCAAAACCTTTACGGAATTCGTTGCGGAGTTCTTCTGCACGCTTGGGGTCGGGCTTCACTCTTTTTTCGAGCTTTGCACGCATTTCGGGCGGACATTCAATATCAGGGTTGATTATGCCCTTTTCTATATCATCGCAAAGCATCTCCCAATTCTCTTCCATATAGAAAAACATTGATTCAAGAGTTGTGATGAAAATTGTTGTAAGATAACTGATATCTTTTTTCATAAGCGCAAAACGGAGTTTCAGATAATGTGAATCCATTTTGGTGTCATCATCTACAAACTGCAGTTCCTTGGGTGAACTTGCGAAAATCGGCACCAAGGGTTTGAGATTAAGAAGAGGAACAGATGAAATACAGCTTACGCTTTTACCGCTTTCAAGTTTTTCGCAACCGATTTCCGCTGTGTTAAGACCCTTCTGCGGCGGCATAAGTCTGCCCTGCTTCCTGAAATAATTGAATGCGCTGCCAACGGGTGCGCTGAATCCGAAGCACTGGCAAACCCACTCCGACTTTGCGGAAAGAGGAATGATTTTCGCCTTGCCCGTGCTTCCCGAAGAAGCGGCAAATCTGCGGTAATAAGCATTGGTGATAAGACCTTTTTCGCCCTTCATCATGCGCTGAACGTAGTCTGCATAATCTTCGTAATATGTAAGAGGGACAATTTTCTGATAGTCTTCAATCGAATGAACATCTTTAAAATTGTTTTCTTTGCCGTAAACGGTTGATTTGTTTTTCTTCATAAGGGAGAGCAAAAGCTTTTCTTGCATCTTGTATGCTCTTTTGCTGTAAATCTTAAGCTTTGTAAGTTCTGCAACTCCCAATGATGCCGAAAAAAGAGTCGGTATCTGCTTTACAGTAAACTTAGCCATTTTTATGCTCCTCAAGATAGTCGGCAAGTTTGCCGATGGTATCGCAATCTCTGAAAACTTCGGCATTGAGCTTTACACCGAATTCTGCATGAACTTCTTCAGCAAGGCATACAAGGTCAAAAGATGAGAGTCCGAGACCGCCTTTGATGCTTGTGTCAGCAGTTATTTCTTCATCGGGTTCAACATAGTTAAGAATAAGTTCGATTAATTTTTCCATTTTATTTCACCTTATCTTCCTTAATTTTTTCAAGAATTTCCGAAACTTTCACATCGGGATTTTCAATACCCATAACCAGAGTATCGTGGATTTTGTCATAGAAATGATGAAGTTCATCAAGAGGACTGTTCACAATTCTGTATTCAAAATTGAAGTCAAGACCGTTATCGTTGCTTCTGTGCATAACGGTAAGATAAAGAGGCTGAACTGACGAATCGTTGTTATACCAGAAGCCTCTGCTTGTCTTCTTCATTTCTTCGCCGTAATAAGGCATCGGGAAATGGGGATGATACGAGAAAGTTATGCATTCATATGTGTATCTTGTGCCCGTTTTCATTGCAAGGTGTCTGAGAATAACAGCTTCCATGGGACTTATGTTTGAATGAGCAAAAATATCGTTCTGCGCCGCTTCGATAACTCTTACCGCTTCGGTGAATGACATTTCAGGCTCAACAATATTTCTCATTGAGTAGAAGTGCATTCTTACTCCGCCTGCTTTTTTATCAAGCAGGGTTGCACGGCGGTTAACCATAATCTTATATGAAATATCTTTTTCATTGTCATTGAATGACGAAAGCGCACTTCTCATACCCATCATCAGAACGCAGGGCACGGAAAGACCTCTTTCAGCACACATTTTGAGCAGTTTTTCCGATGTTTGAGCATCAAGGCTGAACTTGATTGTTCTTGATTCGGGGTTTGCATCAAGCACTTCCGCTTTTCGGAGATTCGGTTTATTCTTTTCGATTCTTTGCTGAAGAAGTCTGCTCGGACGCACATAGTCGGTATAGATAGGTTCGGGATGGTTTTTAATTGTGCCTTTCCAGAATTCTTTATCCTTTTTGTGCTGTTCCGATTTCTTATATTCAAGCTCCTTTTCAACCATATCTCTGTATCTTCTCATCGGTTTGGGATATGCCGTACCGTATTTTTTGTGAAGATAAATTGAAAGAGCATCCGCAAGGAAGAGCTTTGAAGAATAACCGTCAAACGCAAGGTGATGGAGCTTCATATAAATGCCGTGATAATTATTTTCAAGATGCAGAATTCTTATTTCATTAACGGGTTTGTCCCACATATCAATGATTGAATGAGAACGGTTTTTAAGAAATTCGTGAGCATAATCCCATTTCATTTCGGAAATATCTTCTTCAATGATTTCAATTTCATGCTCCTGTGCGAGATACTGATAAACTTTGTTGAAAGGCTTTCTTGTGAAACGCAGACGGATTGCATCGCATCTGTCCATAGCTTCATAAAGTGCTTCTTTCATAATTTCGGTGTCAAATTCACCTTGCCAATAGTAACCCGTGACAATATTAAGAACGGGGGCATCGGTGCTGTGATGCTCCGAAAGATAGAGCATAAGCGATTGTGCGGGAATCAGCGGATACGCGCTGACTTTTTTGCCGTTTTTGAGCTTAATTTTCATATTCTGCCCTCCGTATATCAGAAGTTAACGTTGTTTCTTTTGATTTTATTAGATGATGTTTTGGGGAAGGGAGTTTCTCTGATGCGAAGAGATGCAATTTCTCTTTCGGGTTTTTCGCCGATGTTTGCTTCTTTTATCTTTTCGTTAAGATATTCTTCAATATCTTCAATGCCCATCATTGCCGCAAATTCCGTGTCGGGGAAAACTTCAGCAACTATTCTGTCATTTTCACCGCTTACAACAATTTCTTTGATGACTTTTTCATCCGCAAACTTCATTTCGATTTCTTCGGGTGAAACATTTTCTCCGTTTGAAAGAATGATAAGATTCTTGATTCTGCCCGTAACATAAAGATGCTCGCCGTCATCGCTGATTCTGCCGAGGTCGCCTGTTTTGAGATATCCGTCTTCTGTGAATGCGGCTGCGGTTTCTTCGGGCATTTTGTAATAACCCATCATAACCGACTTGCCCTTGACCTGAATTTCGCCGTCAACAATTCTTGTGTCAAAAATGCTCTTCATAAGCTTGCCGCTTGAGTATTTATGATTGTTGCCGTTATCGCCCGTTGTGATTTTGGGACTTGTTTCGGTCATACCGTAACCCTGACGGAGCAGAATTCCGTATTTGCCGTATTCATCAATAAGGCTCGGAGCAACATATGCACCGCCGCAGGCAATCCAGTTTATGTTTTTGCCGAACACCTTTTCAGCAGCCTCTCTCGGGGTAAGCTGAGGGAACCTTTTGTGAAGAATGTTGACTTTTCTGATGAGAGTTTCGCAAATCATCGGAACCAATCTCATTGTTGTAGGCTGAAATACCGAAAGATTCTTTCCGATATTGCTCAATTCTCCGTTAAGACAAACGGTGAAGCCTTCAAGAAGAGATTTAAAATAGTCGCTTGTGAAACAGAAGATATGATGCATCGGAAGAACAGAGAGAAGAACTTCATCTCTTTCGTGTTCAAACTCTGTATATGTAATGTTGGCAATAAGGTTTGATGATGAAAGCATAACGCCTTTTCTTTTGCCTGTTGTACCGGATGTATAGATAATTGTTGCACAGTCTTCGGGGTTGAGCTCGATTTCGGAAAGTGAAGCATATTCCGAATCTGCGCTGTATTTTTCATAAATATCCGCAAACCAATCGGAGTTACCCATATTTACAAGAACTTTAAGTTTTCCGTATTTCTCGGCGATTGCTTTTGCGGTTTCAGCAAATTCATTCTCATAAAACAGAGCTTCGATATCGCCCGCTTCAAAAAGATTTACACCTTCTTCAACCGTAGTGTTGGGTGCAAAAGGAACAAATACATTTCCGCTGACAAGAGCACCTGTCATAGCGGTGATGTATTCATAAGATGTTTTGCCGATAATAGCAATATGCATTCTCTCGGGGCATACGGAACGCATATATCTGCATATTGCAAGGCTGTTTTCTTTAAGGTCAATAAAGCTCTTTTCAATTATTTCGTCATTAACGAGATATTTTATAAAAGGTTTTTTGCCGTATGTTTCTGCGCTGTTATCAATCAGGTCTCTCACCGTGCGGAATTTTGCATAATAAGTTGCTTTGTCCATAAATTTCACCTTTTTCTCCATTATAAATAATAATAAAACAAAATATATAATTTATTAGTTAGAAAAATGTATACAGAATGTTAAAGTTTTGTTTCTGAAATTTATTGTCAGGAAAAACTCTTGATACCTTTTGAAAAACTTATTATGTTTCGCACCTTTATAAGTGGGGTGTAAAAATCTTCATAGTGAGGTGATGCAATTATATCGGACAATCCTATAAAACAACATCATAGTAACCGATATCATCATATATGTCATTGTCTGGGGTGCGAAAAATAACAATACTACTGAATATTTAACTTCAAAATAATATAAGTTTTTATATATTCCAACGACGGAGACGAAAGTTCTTGCCGACCATAGGGATATTTATGCTCAGTGTGTCGTCGTCTTTTGGTCGTCGAAAGTGGGCTTTGAGTATATTTAGATGATGTAATAACAAAAAGAAAAAGCCACAAGAACCTTAGTTCTTATGGCTTTTGACGGAGAGCAAGGGATTCGATTCGCGCCGCTGCGGCGGCTTGGTCGCTCGCGGTCACAACAGTCCACCGGACTGTTGCTCTGTACCGCTCGTCCTTCGAATCCTCTCGACCACAAAAAATAAAAAAGAAGTAATTCCTTCGGAATCACTTCTTTTTCATGGCGCGCTGCAAGGGGAAACTTTAAGAATTTCACTCGCTGCTCGATGTGTGCGCGTTATCTGTGAAGACCCTCGTATTATTCCCACGCCCTAAAAACACTCCCCCGGAGTGTTTTCTTTACGGGCTTTCGAATCCCTTGCTGATAAAAAATCAAGAACCGCAACAAACGTTACGGTTCTTAATTGGCGCGCTGCAAGGGATTCGAACCCCTGACCTTTTGGTTCGTAGCCAAACACTCTATCCAGCTGAGCTAGCAGCGCATATTCAATTTGTCGGTTCTTTCCGACTGCCAAAGTATATTATCACATTCAATCAGAAAAATCAAGACTTATTTTAATTTTTTTTGAAAATTTATCAATTAAATTGCCGCACACAATAATTCGGCACGGTGTTCAGATTGAACTCCGTGCCGATTCGGGTTTAATTATGCGGCTTTTTTAGCCTTTTTGTCTGCAATTGCTTTTTCGATTTTGGGATAAACAACATCATAGAGCTTTGCAAAGATAACAAAACCGATGAGAGCGTAGATGATACCTACAACTGCACCGACGATAACGTCTGTGGGATAATGTACGCCGACATAGATTCTTGAAATACCCATAAGGAATGCAAAAATAAATGCGGGAATTGAAACGCTCTTCTTCTTGAGAACCATTGCGATTGCCATTGCAAATGTGAATGCGGATGAAGTGTGACCTGAGGGGAATGAAAGTGATTTTGAGCTCATATACTCAACGATATCGGGCCATACATAGCCTGCATTCCATTTTTTCGCAAAACCGGGGAATCTGTCGATTGACCAGTCAATCTTGCCGAAAAGACCAACCCAGTCATATTCTCTGCCGTATTCTTCAAATGCCTTCTGTGCAGCCTGAGGAAGAATCGTGAGATTATAGGGACGGGGACGTTCCATGATGGGTTTGATAAGCTCGTTGTTAAGAAGAGTCATAACAAGAAGTGAACCAAGGCAAACAAGACCTGCTTTTCTTGTTTTCTTGAAGAACAGCATAACTACTCCGAGAATGATGAAGAAAATACCGTCATCACCGAGAGTTGTTATAATTTTC
>JAZRJH010000244.1:0-13908 GCA_045645685.1 Acutalibacteraceae bacterium | reverse complement strand
AGTTATAGGTTATAAAGATTCCGCTAAGAAGATTGATTTGTTCAGGGAAAAGATCTCTTCGGTTTCAAAAAAAGAAGCAGAAAGAAAACAGTACAGGGCACAGAAAAAGTGTCAGTACTGTGGCGGAGATTTCAAAGGATTTTTCAAACAAAAGTGTAAAAACTGCGGCAAGGTCAAGGATTATTAATCTGCGACCTGTTGTACAGAAAAAGAAAAAGGTTTATAAAACAGAAAAGAGCAGACTATAAAAAGTCTGCTCTTTTGTTATATGCCGTTATCTGCCAGACTGTTAATGGTTTTATCAGCAATTTCAGAGTTAATGATTCCGTTGTTAATCACTGCAGCAAAGTCACGTGCCCTTTTTAACGTGTTAGTTAATTTCCTTTTTGATCCATGAGAAAACAAGGCGAATCTTTCAGCAGCTTCATCGGTAATGTTTATTTCATTCATAAAGCTCCATTTTTTGCCAAAAGAACCAAATCACTTTCCAAATAATCGATTAATGTTGCATTGATATAAAATCTTTTTCGCAATGTTTCTGGTAATTGAGTTGCAGTGTCGGTGATAGCTATCAAAATAAACTTGTTTAAATCCAATCTAACTGTTCTGGAAGAAGGTCCTTTTCCAATGGTTGTTTCCATCACAAAACTGTCCATTGCATCAGACAGAAAATCAATGCAAGTATGATTGATTGCTTCTAAGTTTTCTAAAATAAGAACTTCACCCGTATTAAGATTGGTCAAAACAGCGGCAAGATCGGAAAGGCTTTGAATTGTTTTAGCCGATACTGTTTTTATACCGTTACCGATTTCTTCAGCGATAGCATGTGCGATCGTGCTTTTGCCGCTTTCTCTTGGACCTTTAAGAAGAATATGTCCCATAGGTTCAGCACGCATTTTGGCAGCGGCAATACTGATTTTCAATGTTTCGATCAACTTCTTTTGTCCTATAAAAGAATCTAATGTTACTTTTTCGGGTGTTTCGCTGATTCCCATAATTTTTCTCCTTGTAAATCATGATTTCATCTGCAAATCCAGCCGATAAGATTTTGAAGTGTCTGTTCCCGCACCTTAGTTTTCAATTCACATTCCCATATGGTTATGACTTTCCAACCCATTGATTCAAGTGTGGCTGTTTTTTTGTTGTCTCTTGCGATGTTTGTTTCTATTTTGTTCTTCCAGAAATCCTTGTTGGTTTCGGGCCACACAAAATAGCGGCATCCCTTATGTCCATGCCAGAAACAACCATTCACGAAAATCACAGTCTTATATTTAGGCAAGACAATATCTGGAGAACCCGGTAACCGTTTATCGTTTTTTCTGTAGCGGAAGCCTTGAGAAAAAAGATATTTACGTACCAGTTCCTCCGGTTTTGTATTTTTGCCTTTTATCCGCGACATATTATAACTGCGGGTTTTCTTGTCATGTACATCCATTTTATCAGTTCAACTTTTCATCAAGCAATTTAATCTGCCAGAATATTCCTTCAAGAAGTTTGACGGGTATGCTGTTTCCTGCCATTCTGATGATTTTGTCACGGGGGAACAATACTGTGTTATGATGTTCAGGATTGTTTCTTGTTATATTCTCATAATCCACATCAGAAAATCCCATAAACAGAAGACATTCTCTTGGTGTAAGATATCTGAATTTGCTTCTGCCTTCAATGCCGCTGTCAAAGTAAAGGTTGCCCGAATTCGGGTTTCTGTCCTGCTTTGTTGTAATAGTTCTTACTCTGTCAAATTCCGGATTCAACATACCGTTTTTCATGATAATCTGCGGATTCTCATCCCAGATTCTTTTTCTTGATTCCGTACGATTCGGATTGCAGGCACAAGCTTCGTCAAAAAGTTTTTCCTGAGAATAATCTGTGCGGAGCATATCCATAACTTCATACTTATGGTAATGTCCCGATGCTTTATAATCCCTGACAATATCTTCGGGCGTTTTATTTTCAAAAAAATCTTTGGTAATTGCATGCTTCTCGGAATTTTTCCCGACAAACACACTTATCATCAGCAGTCTGGGTCTGTTCTGAGGGAGACCAAAATCAAAAGCGTTCAAAGGGAAGTATTTACTGTAATAACCCAGTTCTCTGAGATCTTCTATCCATTCTTCAAAGTTACCCTTATGTCTTTCTGCAAGAAGAGAGGGTACATTTTCCATAAGAAGATATCTGGGCAATTTCTTGCCTGCTGTTTTCATTTCAGTAAGTACTCGTCCGACCTGCCACAACAGACTGGAACGGCTTCCCGAATTTTTATCAATACCTTTGTTGTAACCATGAAAAGCTCCGACATTTGATAAATCCTGACATGGGAAAGAGTATGTGAGAATATCTATATTGGACGGAATATGCTCACCTGTAAGAGCGTTCACATCCACAAAGTTCTTGGAACGCTCAATAGCGATAAGAATTCTTTCAAGAATAGCCTTTGAATATGAATGAAGAATCTTCTTGTCCATAGGCTTCTTTCCGTCGTTGCTGAGTGTATAATCCTTCAGTCTGTCATAAAGTTCTTCTTTTGTGAGAGCTGATATTTCTTCAGGAACATCAGTTGAGTTGTGAATGGCATCGTATGCGCAGAATGCCTGTATGTCCCACTCACATGTTCCGACCGTGTTGACTTTCAGATCCAGATTTTTCAAAGCTTTTGCCTGGGAACCTATTCCGCTGAAAAGCTCGACAAGATTATATGTTTTTTCCATCAGAGGGTATTACTCCTGTTCCTGTAATTTTACCATGCTGTATAGTTGACTGCATCAAGGTCTACAGTATATACAATCTGAGTGATACCCGACGGCAGACAATTGTCCTTGAAAGATTCTCTTGTTATGCAAGGGAATTTTTCGTCGACAAAATATTTTCTTCTTTCAAGAATTTTGAATTTTATGTTTCTGATACTTGAACCCGGTTCAAGTCCCTGATGCTGAAGTTCAATCTCAAGTTTCCCCGGGTCATAACCTGCGTTTATCAGTCGTTCTTTCATATTATTTACAGAAACGCCCTCAAGAGATTCTTCCATACGCAGGAAATAGAGCCAGAGAGGTTTATCGTGAACAAGCTGATGCTGTCCTGCGATATTTATTTCTGCACCATAACGTTTGCATGTGGATTTTACTTCACAGCTTTCTTCTGTACACTCGATATCATGGCTTCCCATACGGGCACCCGTCCATTCGGCTGTGGAATCTTCTGAAAGTTTATGTTCAAGAACGCACAACTCAGCTATAACGCTGTAAACAGCTTTTTCCTTTATGCCGTTTCCGACAAGACCTTTCCAGTTTTTCCACCAGTTGAGAGGGCATTCAAGAAGAGCTTTTCTGTCTTTTCCATCAATTCCGGGTTCAAGAAGCTCTGTGCAAAGAGATGCAAATTCATATCTGTACTCATCAAAAGCAGAGATAAGCATCAGATAATTCGAGGGGGATCCTTGTATTGAAAGCGGAGCTGTACGGAATTTGCAACTATTGAAACTTTCCGCCACTTCCATATCTTCGCTGACGGGAACAGCAACGCCATAACCGTCTGGTATGCGGATTATGAATGCTGTATATTCATCAGGCAGGGCAGTTATCTTCAAAGCTCCATAAGTTGCCATTGAAGCAAAACCATCCCTGATTTCTTCAAGAATTGTCATATTTTCATCTCCGGTTTTTGTTATTGTGTAACTGAATCAATATCGATGCCTGCGTCGCTGAAAAGTTTTTTCGCATATCCCTCGCAACCACCGACACAAAGATCAGGTTCAGCGACCAGCATTCTGGCTGTGTTCAGTTTCATGACAACACGGAAAAGCGTGTTGTGCTTTTTTAGTTTTTTGTTGTATTCGGAAACAACATTGTTTGGGATAATACTATAGAAATAAATTATCCATCTGTAAGCATCCACACAGGTACCTTTTCTGCCAACACGTTCAACAAAATTAAGAATAATATCTGTTGAAAAGTTTGGATTTTCAAGAATTTTTCTGGTAGTGCTTTCGTCTGTATTCCATGAAAGATATACATACCACCAGAGTTGTTTAAGCCAGATTCGTCCTGGTTTGCTCCAGTAACGTTCCTCTGCATCTTTGCTCCATCTTAAAGCGACTGTATCCGGAATCACTTTAAGAGAAAGATATCTCCAGAATCCGTCATCAGATGCCAATCGCAACGAAAACCAATCCTGTTTTTTCAGATACATGAACAAAAGAAGACCAAACTGCACATCTGTATTGTAATCCTGTATTCTGAGATTGTTTTCCGTAGCCTTATCGATAACTGAACGGAAAAGTTTTATAAGTTCGCTCCTGAGAACAGCGTAATCACCATCAAGTGAGGGCGGACAAGGATAAGAATCTGTCCATTCCTGCATTGCTTTTTCAGCATCACCGCGATTGAGTCGTCTTATCTCCATCAGTCTCCCATCCTTCCATCAAAGAATTTTCTTGTGCTGAGGGACAACTTGTCCGGAGTTGAAACATCCCATCCAAGAGTATCGGAAAAATATCGGATAACTTCGCCGATACTTCCGTGCTCTGTGTCTTCTTCACCGAGAATCACTTCAAGATATCCTTCACTGCGTATCTTTTCGATGATACAACACAGTGCTGAAGACATCACTTCGACGAGTAACTGAGAACAGAATGTTTTTTGCGTGCGATCGATATATTTATAGTTCTTGTGCGCAGTGTTGAGGTTGATGGAAACAGATTCCGAAAACGAATCCGAAACAGGATCTGTCCAGTCGCATCTTACATACCACAAAGGTTTGTCCGGTTCACCTCTTTCGAAAACAGGGAAAAGAGAACCTGTTCCGTCAAGACGAAGCACAAAAGAATCAAACTCACCAAGAACAAAACCCTCTTCATTGGCAAGATGAGTTTCATCTTCCTCCGGGGTACCGGCTTCAGCTATGTAAAGAACAGTTGAGAAAGTCACATCGCCCCTGAGTTTTGCGCTGGAAAAATCGATATCAATTTCACCTTCGGCAAAAGTGTGATCAACTTTATCTGCAGGGTTCACATTGCCGATGTCAAAAGTCATAACAGGTTCCGCTCCGCGCTGTCTTGAGTCTGACGATGTCCACACAAGCGATATACCGAGACGAGCATTTCTGCAAGCAAGTCCGTCGGGGCCAAAAAGTTTTCTGAATTTCCTGACAGCAACAGATCTTCTGACACAAAGGTTATATTTGTCTGCACTCCATACACCGTCTGTTTTTATACAATTGATTGATGAGCTTATTTCTGCAGCTTCATAATCAAGCTCTTTTTCGCAGCCTTCCTTATCAGTATATGAAAAGCTATAAATTTTTGCCTGAAACAATCCTTCTTTCATCTCATCTGTAAGAGAAGGATAAAGGAATATCGGAGATGACATTTACTTCGCCTCCTTTTCAAATACAAAGGCGGGTCTTACATTTTTTTCTGCAAGTCTGACAACGGTTGTCATGCGTATTCTCATCGAATGCTCCTGTGACGATGTTATATCGAGTCCATATGCCGTACCATCCGGTGTTGAGCGAAGGCTGAAACGTATATCGTCGTAGGAACCCGTTGAGTTTCCGTCGTTGGTTACTTTTACAAGCGCATTGACTTTGTTTCCATCAATTGTATCAATATATATAGCGGTTTCTTCAATTGAAAACGGAGCGGAAAGTTTCAGTTCTTTCTCCCATGATTTCATATCGATTTTACCGGATTCGGCTGCAATTTGAATTTCAAACGCGGTATGTGAGATTTTTTTGTTTGCAGCTGTACTGAGTTCCACAGGAACAGTCATTTTGTCTGCACGGTATCTGATTCCGGCATTATCAACTTTAAAAGAAAATTTCTTTTGCTTTTTCTGCCCCTCGCTGGAAGGTTGTTTCGGAACACTTACATTGGCAGCTTTGCCAAATCCATCCGGAGGAAGAATGAGATCTCCGAGATAACGGCTCAGTTCCGAATTCTCTTTCGGTTTGTGCTCGATGTCGTCGGCGGCATATGTATTACCTATAACCTTTGTCACCGTTTTCTGAATTTTTGAGATTATCCTCGGATTGAAGTGAGAATCGCTCCAGTCGTTCCATGATGTATGGTCAGCCATTTCGCTTTTTCTGACATATTCTTCAAGTCTGTCAACTGGTCCGTCAACTTTGAACTTTACGTCGGAATTCAACACAAAGATACCCATAATATATTCGTTCTTGTTTGTTGAAGGTATCCCTGCGGTCCACGCACTGATGTTTTCATATGAAACTATCATTCCCGGTCTTCTTACAAAGAAAACAAGAGGTCTGTTGACGCTTTTATCGTTTATTTCACAATTGAAATAAACAGAAGGTTCAGGTTTGTTGTATGGAGCATCCATACGAAGCGCTTTTCGTGTTATTTTTGTGCAGGCAATATTACCTGCAGTTGTGTCTGCAAGGAATTTCCTGACAGTTGCACTATCGGTAGTCACTTCCATTTCATTATCCGAAAGGAAGTCATCTTCTTCTACAAATCCGGCTCTGTTGTATAAATCCTGTACTGTTCTGAAAACAGGTTCCATGGAATCGCGCGAAATTCCTTCGCCGTTTACAAGCACTTTAAGGAATGAACCATACGGATAACGCAGGTTGCAAAGACGGGGAGCATACCATCTCTGTGCAGAAACACGCAGATAACTTTCGAGGGACGAATACCAGAACGGCGAAAGATGTTCGTCAAGTTCATCAGTATAGTCAATTCTGTTGTTTGCAAGAAGAGTATCGCTGTTGATATAAGGAATAATGATGGCTGTTCCGGTTTTGGTTCCCGAATAAGGTGTTATGCCGAATATGTTAAGAAAATTATTGATGTAGCTTTCATCTGTTACAGGAATTGTGGTGTTTTCCCGGATTTCATTTCCCCACCAGGCAATACCTCGGGGAGTCATTCCGTTATAATCAGGAATCATCGCGTCTTTGCTTGTTTCATTTTCAACATACGAAGCCGCAAGTCTTGATGAGTATTTACCGTTTCCTTCATCAATTCTTGAGTAATAGATAACAAGACCAATTCCTATGCGGAAATAGACAGTTTTACCAAGACCCCATGAACCGCCGGCACCTTCTGCTTCCTGAGGTTTACAGATTTCATAAACCAGCTTGAGCAGGTTACCATAATTATTGTCCCTGACATTGCGGACATCCATTTCGCCGGTAAGACCAACGGTATCCGAGTCACAGACCGCAAGATACTGACAATTGTCTGCAGGAAATCTTCCGGCAAGTGCATCTGTGATTCCGTCCAGTTCGTTTCCGAGTTTGCGCGAGCTGAAATTTCCTGTAAGGAATTCAACTGTAACAGATTTTGCGCCTGGTTTATGAGCATCAAGGCTGTTCTGAACAGATTCTCTCACAAGAAGATCAAGAACCGGAGTTTTATTGTTCTGTATAAGTCTGAGTAACGAACTTCCGCTTTGCGTCATACGTCCGGGCTCAGCAATTTCAATCTTCATCTGTTCCCTCCAGATCAGCATCACCATCAAATACTTCCGTATTCATTTTTATAGAAATGGACGATGCATAACTTGTTCCTATTCTTCCGCCTGGGATGTAAATACTCATACCGATAAGATCTTCATCCGCTTCCAGATTCTGTCTTGTGCCGGATTGGGTGGAAGAGTTTTTATCAACACGATAGATTATCAATTGAGGTGTGGTCTCAAGACCAGTTTTATCTCTGAATGCCGCTGCACCTTTTGATCTGCTGTTTTCTATACAACGGATGATATTGTTTTTCAACTCAGCATCTGTAATCTGAGAAATATCAACATCGGCGAAAAGATCCATCGGATCTCTGAGAACACCGATATCCAGCAATTTTTCGTCGGTTTCATTTTTAGGATTCTTTCTGCTTCGGTTGATTTTATATATTGTTTTTCCGGAAGAAAGCGTCCATTCTCCGTTAGTGTTGTTGTTTTTACCTGCAACAATAACGCTCCATTTTCCAAGCTTCCCTTCGGATGTAACCTTTTCAATCCAGTCAAGCAAAGGTTTTGTATCATCAAAAACTTTCAGTCGCTTGCAAAAATGGAAACACTCAATATAGTTTCTTACATAAGCAAAATCAACGTCTCTCCAGATTGCATTGTTCGGGAAATAATTCTGACCCGCAGGATGCCACTCATCACCGAGACCTTTGATAAAATCTTCAGTGAAACTGATGTTTTTTCTGAGAATATCTGCATCATTTTCAAAAAGATAAGTCTGGTTTGAAGCGCCACTGTAATCCATAGTGGTTTCTGTTGCTGACTGCATACGGTTTTTTGCGGTGATACGGATAAAACCTGTTTTGGGTGAATTCTTGACTTTCGGTCCGTATTCAGCAGGACTGCGGCCATGAACATCCATATACTGGATTTCATCGCGGAGTTCCTGATCGAGAGCGGCAAGGAAACCGAACTGCTGTCTTGTTTTTTCGGTTATCCAGAGTCTGGGAAGAAGCTCATAGTTCTTTCTGTATCCGAACCATCTGCCCATCTGCATAAGAGTATCTGCCTGTCCGACAGAGCGCAGGAAGAATGTGCTTATGAGGCCTTCGATTGTAAGACCTCTTGAAAGAGTCGCACCGCCCACAACAATGAACGCAGGTGCCGGTGAAGGCAATGATCCGGATTCCGGGTAAGCAAGTCTGACATGCAATCCATCAGCGTTCACACCATTGTTTGTGCAGTTATCAACACAAAGATGTATGCCTTTATGGTATGCAAGTTCTCCGTCTGCATCGAGTTCTATATGTGATATTCCGCCGTCAAGAAGAATATTGAGTTGTTCATTGACTTCGGAAAAATCGGGATATCTGTTTATTGCGTCATCGGGACGGTCATATGTCGGATATTGTTCTCTGAATTGCTCAAAAGAAAACTCTGATGTTTCCTCGTACCATACGCGTTCAGCTCTTCTGAGAATATCCTTTCTGTCGGTTCCGGAAATCCAGTTATTTACAACTTCAGCTACTGCACCATGGTGAGCAGTTTTCTGGCTGGTATGTATAAGCATACTTATGGGCTTTTTATATCCCCATATTCTCATACAGGCAACGCCACACATAAACCAGCACACTGCATCAATCAACGACTCCGGAGCAGTGAATATATCTCCGTCGTGAATGTTTTTAAGTTTTGTCAGTTCTCCGGAATCTATAGTTCTGACTATATTCAGGCCATCGAAGGAAACAGAGTCTCCGGTATATCCGAATATCTGTTGAGGACCAAAATATTCTTTTGAAACAGCAAGAGTTGTGATAAAACTCCTGGGATATAACGATTCTCTGCCTGCTTCATTGAGTATGTTGGCGTACGGCGTAGCGGTATATCCTATGTAGTTCATTGCGAGATATGTGCTGTCAATATCCTCGCCCTTTTCGTTCTTTCCGTTTACAAGAGAACAGATAAGTTCGTTGATTTTGTTTCGTTCGTCTCTGTCAACTTTCTTTGTGTTTATACCTGCCTGGTCAGCCTCGTCATCGATGATAAGAATCTTCATCTGTCGCTGTTTGTTTTTATCAGCCTGAAGCCACTGTATAAGTTTTCTCAGTCTTGCAGAATTTTTAAGGCAGACAGTAAAATATCGTTCCTTTGAGGTTGTATCAAAATGCAGGCTCTGTGCTTTCTGGCTGATATCAACCGTTTTTGAAAGATGCTGAAGCGGTCTCCACCATAATGAACCCTGCTGATTCAGGTCATTGAACAGTCGGTTCTGGGTCTGAACACGGAGATTTTCAATTGTACCTGAGAGAACAATGAACATATTCCAGCCCCAGTCTGCCGCCATAGCCATAAGTGCTGCCATGTTTGCAGTTTTACCGGACTGGACATTACCGATAACAAGACCTTTCACCGGTTCCGAATTGGTTGTATCATTGTTGAGTCTCTTGAGAATCTTAAGAGTGGTATTTTCGATTTCTTCAACAGTTTCTGCCTTGAATCCGTCTGAGAGAAGTTTGTTTTTATATAACTGCCATGATGAATTCTCATCTTGCGGAACATAAACAGCATTATCCTGGCGTTCATCATGAATATGTGCAATGCCAGCAAGGATTTCGATGTGTTGTACTTTTTCTTCTGCATTTTTCTGGCTGCGGACAAGTTCCTTCCAATCTGAAATGCTCATTTCAGGCCAAAAATCAAGATCCACCTTATCCTCAAGAAAACTCTGCAATCCGGGATAATCGTTTCTTCTCCCAAACTCAATTTTTTCCCACTCTATTCCATGTTCACGCATATCTCTTATCCAGTTTCTGGGTTTATCGTAAATTCTGAGTCCAAGATCTGCCATAATATCTCTCCTGTTATCGGTATTTAAAATTGCATCGGCATTCCATTTTCAATCAAGCGTTTTCTTGCTGATATAACAACCTGTGCCTGCTTATCGCTAATGACTCTTCCGGTCACAAACATATTGGCCGCAAGAGTAAGGATTGCAACCTCTTTTTCTGAGAGTAATTTTCTTGAGGTTCCCCACTGGAGCACAGTTTTCCAGTACTGAGCTCCTCTTGCAAAAATTTCTTTGAGTGCATTGACTTCATTGGCAATCTGCTGAGTCTGCTTGTTTTCTTTCTTTTCAGCTTCAACATCATCTGTACTCACCAGAGTTGAAAGGAAGTCATTGTTTATTGTCCATACATGTTCTTTCTGTGCACGATACCAGCAAAGTTCCTTTTTACACCATTCGGTAACATTTTCAACAGGTCTTTGTCCTGTGATAAAATTATGTACTTCGTTCTGAAGAACAGCAATCTGGTCTGCAAGTTCCTCGTATATATCCTGATCATTCCAGATTCGCCTGAAATCGATTTCATATCCTTTGCGTTTTGTACGGACATAGTTGAAAATAATGCTCATGGTATAAGCGATAACATTTGCTTTGTACGAATGAGTTTCCTTGTACCACTTTGACTGCTTTATAATTTCGTCAGTTTTCTTGTAGATGATAGCAATTGCGACCATACGCTTGAAATAATATTCGTTGTACTGGGTGTCATCTTTTTCCCAGTTGGATTTGATTTCTTCCGCGAAATTCTGAAGCAATTTCTGTTTACCCTTGCTGACGATATCGGGTCTGCAATTATACAACACCATATATCTCGCAAGATCAACCATTTTTATAACCATGTCTTCGGGGTAGCGGTTATTGTATTTTTTGAGTTCATATGATTTTCCGGCAATTTTCATTTTGCCCTGATTATACTGTCCACGGGCTCTTTCATAAAACCAGTATTGCTGGAACTGATTGCCGCCTCTTGAGGGGACCGGTGTTTTTCTTGAATATTCTTCCATTCGGATATGGAAAGGATGGTTAGAAAAGAAATCGGATGCTTCGACCTTGTTCTGTGAGTTCGAATATTCTGAAATCTTCGGGATGATTCTTTCTGCCATTGAATGTTCGAGGACAGAAAGTTTCATAGGAACAGCTACTTTGCTCAGGTCAATATTGTCACCTTTCTGAGCAGTGAGAAGTGTGTTTGCAATCGAAGCAGTTGTCTGACCGCCATTTACAATCTGAAGATCCTTGATGTAGGTAATGACCGGACCTTCGGAAGTATGCTGTACTTCAATTTTTGTAGCAGTTGCCGCAATGCCGTTATTGTATGCAAAGAACATTTCCGGATAGTTCTTTATTGTTGCCTTGATTCCTTTATTGACCTTTCCTTTTGCACTGAGGAACGAACGGACATTTCCTTCAAGAAGTTTTGAACCATAATCAAGATAAAGCTGATTGAGAACTTCACCGGGAACAACCGCAAGATAAGAAGAATATGTGATAATGTTTTCGGGAACTGTTTCTTCACCGTTATCATAAACGGGCGAAACATCAATATCAGCAACTATATTCTTATGGTCAACGGCTTTTACACAAGGAATACCTTTGATACCAAATTCGCTGAAATTGATTTCAACACTTTCTTTCTGAGCCTGTGAACAGACAAGATCATATAATCTCTCAACATCCCAGACATTCAGTTCAACCGTTCTGTCATTTATTGTTAAATCCTTGATTGTTTTTGCTCTCTGACGATTGTAAGCATCAGTAAGAAGGTAAAAACGATATTTTGTGATTTTTTCATTATCGTAATAGAGATCGCGCGAAAATTCCATTGCCCCACAGTTTTCTATTTCGCGGAAAAGTTCTGTCTTGATTGATTCCTCAACGAAAAACCTGATTTTTTTAAATGCAGAGTTGACGTCTTCTGCACGGATCGAATCCTCTTCATAAGGACCATGATAATCAGTAATGAAAACACAACAACTACCGTCAGTTTCGTCCATTGCATAGCCGTCAATACCGTAACGACCGTATCTTCTGGTAAGACCGTCACAGTGACATTCAACAAAATCATCAAATTCTTCGCCATTCATAAGAATTCCTGTCGCATAGGCGAGAAACTCTTCCTGCTCGTCGGATGAGTTAAGCTCACAGGCAACAGTGATATCCTCGTGTAATACTTTTCTGAAATCATCAATTTTCATTACGCAACACTCCTGTGCATATAACAATAATTTCCTAGTCAACAAATGCTTGCGGGCATACTACTCCACAATTAATTATTATACCAAAATAAAATAATAATTACAATATAAAAAGGAGCAAAGTTCTTTCTTTTCTGACAATTATGTATAAAATCTATGATTGGATTAAAGTCCGAAAATTTTTTCCGAATATGATAGGAGGATTTTCGGACTTTTTCATTTTTTGAGGCTTATAAATTTTTGATTCTACAGAAAAATTTGTTGCAGACTTGCCGAGAAAAATGAAGGTGGCGATTGAATTTTGCTGGTGGGAATTGAGCGAAAATTCCAAAGTGTGTACACACAACAATCGGCACAAGTGGATATCCAAAAGGAGAAAATCTCCTTTGGCACACGATTTTGCGGCACGCAAAGTCTGGTGTGTTATACCTTTGTTCCGTCGGCGCTGAAAAGGATGTCTGTCGCCTTGCATGACAGCAGGTTTTTCAGCGATGCAGAGCAGGCAGATAGGTTCGTGGTGGAACAGAAAAAACTTGTTTTCTGTCTGCTCGGAAAAGGAACAAACGGTATATATAATCCCCGTCGCAACGGAAGAGAAATGTTCGCACTTACTACACATAAAATGAGAGCCTGTTCACAAAATAAGACCTTATCAAATTAATTTTTGCATGATATAATCACAACAGAAGCTTCGAGCAAAATTTGAAAAAGGTGAAAACGATGAACAATATTTTCAGCGACAATCTCAAAAAATTCCGTCTTGCAAAAGGGTTCACTCAGGAGCAGGTTGCAGAAAAACTGAATGTTAATTCTCAAACGGTTTCCCGTTGGGAATGCGGAACAACTTTGCCCGACGTTTTGACTTTGCCCGAACTCGCAAGACTCTACGAAGTAACGGTTGATGATTTTTATAAAAAGAATTCTGTGGCTTATGAAAACTTTGCACAGCGTCTTGCATCCGTTTATGAGCAGTCACGAGATCCCGAGGATTTTATGCGATGCCGTTCCGAATATGAAAAGCTCATAAAAAAAGGTGAGCTTTCAACCGCAGACAAGTGGCAATACGGTTGGATTCATATGTATATGATGAACTATTGCCGTGATATTGCAGTTGAATGGTACGACAAAGCAGTCAATGACGATCCGGAAAAAGATCCTGAGAACCATCATATTGCCTGTATGCAGAGAATATGGATGTTCTTCCTTCTTAAAAAAGAGGATGAAATAATTTCCGAGCTACGAGAAAAGGCAAAGGAGAATCCCGATAATCCGAGAGAAACGGATAATCTTCTTGTTGCTCTCATATGGGCAGAAAATTACGGTGAGGCATATAATATTTTCACAAAGGCAATCAAAAAATTCCCCGATGATTGGCGGATGTACATTCACGGTGGTGATATTGCCAAAAAGCTTAAAAAGTATAATGAAGCTTTGGCATATTACGAAA
>JAZRJH010000243.1:0-17315 GCA_045645685.1 Acutalibacteraceae bacterium | reverse complement strand
TTGCAGGCTGAGAGGAAGTAATCAAACTTCGACCCTATAACCTGATGCGGATAATGCCGCCGTAGGAAGTCATACACAAGGATTTTTTACAGGATGCATCCGTAAGGTTGTTTCCTGTTTTTATTTTATACCCGGGGAGCCGTTATGAACGGCTGAGAGGCAGGTGAACCTGCGACCCGAAAACCTGATCCGGATAATGCCGGCGTAGGAAGAGTACATTGTGAATCTGCAGTAAACAAACCGTACTTTCAAAGCCTTCGCCCGTTTCCGGCGGAGGCTATTTTTATTTTTGGAGGTAAATTTATGAAAGCAAGTATCGCAATGCAGGTTCTTCCCAAGGCAAAAGACACAGATGACCTTATCCGCATTGTGGATGAAGTTATCGCATTCATCAAAAGCAGCGGCTTGAATTGCCATGTAGGTCCGTTTGAAACAACAATTGAAGGTGAAGACTATGACCGACTGATGGATATTGTCAAGGAGTGTCAGCACGTTGCAATCAGAGCGGGCGCTGAAAATGTTTCGGCTTATGTAAAGGTTGTTTACAGACCCGAGGGCGAAATACTGACTATCGACAAGAAAATAAAAAAACATGCTTAAGCGTAATATTCCATCGGTTGCGGCGGTTGCTCTGTTTCTGGTTGCATGGCAAAGCGTTTGCACAATCGGATTGATACCGTCTTATATGTTGCCGTCACCCATAGAAGTGATCAAGGCATTTGCGAGCGATTTCTTATTGCTTGTTGAGAATTCCGTTATTACCCTGCAAGAAGCATTTATCGGTTTGTTTCTCGGGGTGAGCGTGGGATTTTTTGCGGCTGTGTTAATGGATACATTTGAAACTTTGTATAAAGCATTTTATCCGTTGCTTATCATCACGCAAACAATTCCGTCTGTTGCAATCGCACCGCTTCTTGTTTTGTGGTTCGGATATGAAATGACTCCGAAAATTGTTCTTATAGTTATTTCAACATTCTTCCCCGTGACCGTCGGACTTCTTGACGGATTCAGAAGTGCGGATAAAGATGCAATAGGGTTACTGCGTTCTATGGGTGCAAACCGCACACAGATTTTTCGCTATATCAAATTTCCGTCAGCATTGCCGCAACTGTTTTCGGGACTGAGAATTGCCGCCGCATACAGCGTTGTCGGTGCGGTTATAAGCGAATGGCTCGGAGGCTTCGGCGGTCTGGGTGTCTATATGACCCGAGTGAAAAAAGCATTCGCTTTTGATAAAATGTTTGCTGTGATTTTTCTTATTTCGGCAATTTCTCTTACGCTTATGGCGTTGGTCGGATTGGCGGAGAAAAAATTTATGCCCTATCGAAATACAGATAAAAAAGGAGAAAAACTATGAAAAAATTAATCGCATTAATACTTTCGGTTATAATTGTTTTGGGATTATCGGCTTGCGGAAAAACCGAGCCTGATAAAATAACAATCGTTCTTGACTGGACACCGAACACCAATCATACAGGCATATTTGTTGCCGAGGCAAACGGATATTTTGAAGATGCGGGTCTGAATGTTGAAATTATTCAGCCGCCTGAAGGCGGTGCGGAAGCCCTGGTGGCTTCGGGAAAAGCACAGTTCGGTGTTTCGTTTCAGGATACTATCGCACCTGCTTTTGCGGGAGAAAATCCCGTGCCCGTGACTGCGGTTGCCGCTGTTATTCAGCATAACACTTCGGGCATTATTTCGCGCAAAGGCGAAGGAATGGACACACCGAAGGGACTCGAAGGCAAAAAATATGCAACATGGGATCTTGATGTTGAAAAAGAAACAATCCGAGATGTGATGAAAGCCGACGGCGGTAATTTTGACCTCGTTGAGCTGATTCCGTCAACGGTTACCGATGAAGTATCGGCTCTCAAAAGTGGCTCTGTTGATGCTATATGGATTTTCTATGCCTGGGCAGGTATAGCTTGTCAGACTGCGGGTCTTGAAACAGATTACTTTGAATTTGCTGACATAAATCCCGTTTTTGATTATTACACTCCTATTATCATAGGTAACAACGATTGGCTTTCCGAAAATCCCGAAACGGCAAAAGCATTCATCGAAGCTCTTTCGGATGGATATACATATGCAGTTGAAAATCCAAGAGAAGCCGCAGATATCCTGATGGATGCAGCACCCGAACTCAAATCAAACAGCGAACTTGTTTATGCAAGCCAGGAATATCTTGCATCCGAATATATTTCAGATGCTTCAAAATGGGGCGAATTTGACCCTGAACGCTGGTCGGCATTCTATGAGTGGCTGAATGAAAATAATCTTCTCGAAGAAGAACTTGACCCCGATTTCGGATTTACAAACGATTATCTGCCTGAATAATATGAACAAGTTAGAAGTAAAGAACATAAGCAAAAGTTTTGACGGAACTCCCGTTCTGAAAGACGTTTCCATCGAGCTTAACCGAGGCGAACTGGTGTGTTTGCTCGGCGTCAGCGGCGGCGGAAAAACAACGCTTTTCAACATTATTTCGGGTCTTCTGACTCCCGATAGCGGACAGATATTGCTTGACGGTGAAGATATCACAAATCAGTCGGGACACATAAGCTATATGTTGCAGAAGGATTTGCTGCTGCCTTACAGAACGATTGAGGATAATGCCGCTTTGCCGCTTTTGCTGAAGGGCGAAAAGAAGAAAAACGCTCGCCGAAAAGTGTCGCCGTTGTTTGAACAATTCGGACTTGAAGGAACACAGAAAAAATATCCTTCTCAGCTTTCGGGCGGTATGCGCCAGCGTGCTGCACTTCTGCGGACATATATGTTCTCAAAAGATGTTGCTCTTCTGGATGAACCTTTTTCTGCGTTGGATACCCTGACCAAAAGTGCGATGCATAAATGGTATCTGAATGTTATGGAAAGAATTCAACTGTCAACTCTTTTTATTACCCACGATATTGATGAAGCAATTCTTATTTCAGACCGAATCTATCTGCTGTCGGGTTCACCGGGAGAAATTACGGGTGAAATTTTAATCAAAGAAGAAAAGCCGAGAAAAGAAGATTTCAATCTGACAACAGATTTTCTGGAATACAAAAGAAAAATACTTTCGTTGCTTTAAACAGAATATCGGATGCAAATAAAATCATCCGCCAAAAACGGCAGGTTCAGACTTGCCGTTTTTTTGTTTTTGGGTTGATGTGTAAATGAAAGTGTGATATTATAGTTGAAACACGATTTGATACCGTTGAAACATAAGGAGAAAATATATGTCACCACAGAATTTCAAACGAACAAAACTTGCCTGCTATACGGCATATTTCACGATGTCGTCCGTATTCAGTCTGCCGCCGCTTCTCTTTGCATCGCTTCAGGATATGTACGGGATTTCTTACACCCTTCTCGGCACGCTTGTGCTCACAAATTTCTGCACACAGCTCATTGTTGACCTGATTTTTACGGCGTTCCCCAAATATTTCAATGTTAAAAAAGTTGTCAGAATCATGCCGCTTATCACATCGGCAGGTCTTCTGATTTATGCTCTTTCGCCGACTCTTTTTCCGCAGAATATTTATCTCGGATTGCTTATCGGCACGGTGCTTTTCTCGGTTTCCGCAGGACTTTCGGAAGTGCTTCTGAGCCCCGTTATTGCTGCGATACCGTCGGATAATCCGCAGAAAGATATGAGCCTTCTTCATTCGCTCTATGCTTTCGGCGTTTTCACGGTTGTTGTTATCAGCACATTGTTTCTCCGATTCTTCGGCAAAGAAAACTGGATGATTCTTACGATTTTCTGGGCGGCGCTTCCCGTTCTTGCGGCTGTGCTTTTCATGCTTTCTCCAATGCCCGATATGGATGTTACATCATCGGAAGGCGCAAAGGGAACAAAGCGCAGAACACTTGCTCTTGCAATTTGTGTCGGTTCAATCTTCTTCGGAAGCTGCGCTGAAAATGCAATGAGCAACTGGGTTTCGACCTTCATGGAAAATGCGCTTCAGATTGATAAAACTTTCGGCGATATTCTCGGCATGGCAATGTTTGCGATTCTTCTCGGAATTGCACGAATTTCCTATGCAAAATTCGGAAAAAACATCATGCGAGTGCTTCTTGCAGGCATGGCTTGTTCCGCAGTATGCTATATCACAATCGGTCTCTCATCGAATGTTGTTGTTGCATTCTTTGCTTGTGTGTTGACGGGTCTTTTCACTTCGATGCTCTGGCCGGGAACGCTTATTATGATGGAAGAAAATCTTCCGGGTCTCGGCGTTGCGGCTTATGCTCTTATGGCGGCAAGCGGCGATCTGGGAGCTTCGATTGCGCCCCAGCTTCTCGGAATTGTTGTTGATAATGTTGCAGCGAGCGAATTTGCGCTTGAACTCGGAATGAAATTATCACTTGATGCCGAACAAATCGGACTCAAAGCAGGTATGCTCGTGACTGCGATATTCCCGATTCTCGGCACGGCTGTTATTATTTTTGCGATGAAATATTTCAAAAGGATGAAGAATACATAAATTGCAATGCTTGTTATTGCTGTGTAAAATTCATGCATACCGAAAGCAGGGGCAACCCTGCTTTTTTTATTCAAAAATCTTGAATACACAAAAATTTGTGTTATAATATAATTTAATATGTAAAAGTGCAGGATGATGTTATGAAAAAAATTGATGCAACGGTCAAAAAAGAAACATTATATATTTTTCTTTTCACAGTTGTGCTCAGCGCACTTATGGAGTCGGTTTATCTGGTAATCGGCAAATGGGATTACACCGTTTTGCTCGGCAACATTCTCGGTGTTGCAGGCGCAACGGCTAACTTCTTTATCATGGGTCTTACCGTGCAGAATGCGCTCGGCAAGGAAGAAAAGGATGCAAAAAATCTGATGAAGCTGTCGCAGTCGATGAGAATGCTCATGCTTTTTGCGATTGCGATTGTCGGATATCTTGTGCCTGTTTTCAGCCTTGTGGCGGTTGTTATTCCGTTCATTTTTCCCAGATTGGCAGTAACTCTCAGAGCGTTATATATTAATAAGAATAATAAATGAGGTGATATACTTGCAAAAAACAAGCCTCAAATTTAAAATTGCGGATGCGTTTTACATTGCGATGATGATAATTCCGATTGTTTGCGGAATTGTTCTCAAGGTGCTCACAACACCTGCTTCCGAAGGAATAAATATAACGGGCGCACTTGTTTATTTCACAATTCCCATGCCCATTCAGGATTTCCTTGTTACGGAATCACAGGTCAATTCGCTGATTGCCCTTATCGTTATCTTCTTTCTCTGCCTTTATCTTACTCACGGAATATCAGAGAAGAGCGAGCTTAAGCGTCAGCACATTGCGGAAATGGCTGTGCAGGCGGTTGATAACCTTGTGAAAGAAAACATGGGTGAATATTTCAAGGGATTCACTCCGTTTATCATTGCAATTCTTGCTCTTTCTGCGGTTTCGAGTTTGATTACTCTCTGCGGTCTTTTTCCGCCCACATCCGATATCAACATCGTTGGCGGTTGGGCAGTGCTCGTTTTCTTTCTGATTACCTATTACAAAATGAAATGCGGTCCGCTCAATTATCTCAAGAGCTTCACTCAGCCCGTTGCGCTTCTGACTCCGATTAACCTTATCGGTGAAATTGCAACTCCCGTTTCGATGGCATTCCGTCATTACGGCAACGTGCTTTCAGGTTCTGTTATATCGGTTCTTCTCGGCTCTGCGCTTGCAGGACTTTCGGCAAAGGTACTCGGCTGGCTTCCCGGATTCCTTGCGGATATCCCGATTTTCAGGGTTGGTATCCCTGCAGTCATGTCCCTTTATTTCGATGTTTTCAGCGGATTGCTTCAGGCATTCATCTTCGCAATGCTCACAATGATGTATGTTGCAGGCGCATTCGATGTTGAAACATTTGAAAAGTTAAAGAAGAAAAAAGCCTTAAAAAAGGCAGAAAATAAATAATTAATTTTACGGAGGTAAAAATATGGAACTCGCTATTGGTATTATTCTCGGATGTTGTGCACTCGGTGCAGGTCTCGCTATGATCGCAGGTATCGGCCCCGGTATCGGTGAAGGTAATGCTGTTGCAAGCGCTTGTGAAGCAATCGCACGTCAGCCTGAAAGCAAAGGCTCGGTAACAACAACAATGCTCATGGGTTGTGCTATCGCAGAAACAACAGGTCTTTATGCTCTTGTTATCGCAATTCTTCTTATTTTCGTTGCTCCCAACATCCTTGTAAATATCCTTGTTGAAGCAATGAGCGCTCTTTAATACACGATAATCCGGAGTGAATCAAATGCAGACTTTAGATGTTATATCCGTCAATATATGGCAGATGTTTGCTTCCCTTGCGAATCTTGTTCTGCTGTTTTTGATGGTGAAGAAATTTTTGTATAAGCCTGTTATGAAGATGCTCGATGCACGCCGAAATGCAATCGATAAGGATTACAGCGATGCAAATGAAGCAAAGGCTCAGGCTTTATCGGACAAAATCAAATACGAAGAAAAGCTTCGTGATGCAAAGAGCGAGGCTGATTCCGTTATAAAAAATGCAGTCGGCATCGCTTCAGAAAGAGAAAAGGAAATCATCGCCGAAGCAAAGAACAAGGCAGACGGCATTGTCCGTCAGGCTGAAAACGAAGCTCTTCTTGAGCGCAAGAAAGCGGAAGATGCAGTTAAGAAAGAAATTGTTGAAGTTTCATCGCTTCTTACCGAAAAAGTTCTTGAAAGAGAAGTTTCTGCCGATGACCATCAGCATTTCATAGATTCGTTTATTGAAAGTCTGGGTGATGAAAAATGATGCAGACTGAACGAGAATATGCTGAGGCTTTGTTTTCGCTTGCGGCGGAAGAAAATTCCGTTGCAGAATATTTGGATGCACTTCTGACCGTCAAAGAGCTTGTTGCGGAGAATCCCGACTACACCGAGCTTCTTGCTTCGCCTGCAATACCGATGAGCGAAAGGCTTGCGGCTATTGACGAGGCATTTGACGGAAGAATGCCCGAATATGTTGTTTCGTTTATCAGACTTCTTTGCGAAAACGGAAGAATCCGCACTCTTGAAGCATGTGCAGATGAATTTTATTCCCTTGCGGCAGAGTTTTCAAACAGAACAACTGCCGTTATCAGTTCCGCAGTTGCTCTCAATGATGAGCAGAAGAGCGGAGTGTGTGCAAAACTCAAAAAACTTACGGGCAAGGATATCGACCCCGTATATATTATTGATGAATCACTGATAGGCGGACTTAAGATTGAAGTTGACGGCAAGGTTATTGACGGCAGCGTGAAACACCGCCTGGGCGAGATTAAGGATGTGATGAACTCATGAACAGACCCGAAGAAATCAGCAATATAATTAAAAGTCAGATTAAAAACTATAAATCAAGAACCGAAATGACGGAAACGGGCAAGGTTATCCTTGTAGGCGACGGCATTGCGAGAGTTTACGGACTCAAAAGCTGTATGTCAAACGAACTTCTCGAGTTTGAAGACGGCAGTTTCGGCGTTGCGCAGAACCTTGAAGACGAAACAGTTTCCGTTGCAGTTCTTTCGGATAAGGATAATATCCGCGAAGGTTCAACGGTAAAAAGAACGGGCAATGTTGTTTCCGTTCCCGTTGGCGAAAAACTTCTCGGCAGAGTTGTAAATGCTCTCGGCGAACCCATCGACGGCAAGGGTCCTGTTGAATACAGCGGCACAAGACCCATCGAATCCGAAGCTCCCGGTATTATTGAAAGAGAAAGCGTAAGCGTTCCCCTTCAGACGGGTATCAAGGCTATCGACAGCATGATTCCCATCGGCAGAGGTCAGCGTGAACTTATCATCGGTGACAGACAGACGGGTAAAACCGAAATCGCAATTGATACAATAATCAATCAGAAGAATACGGGCGTTATCTGTATCTATGTTGCCATCGGTCAGAAAAGCACTTCCGTTGCACAGCTTGCAAATGAACTCACAAAGAACGGTGCGATGGAATACACAATAATTGTTTCCGCAAGTGCGGCTGAAAGTGCGCCTCTTCAGTATATTGCGCCTTACAGCGGCTGCGCAATGGCAGAATATTTCCGTGAGCAGGGCAAGGATGTTCTTATCATTTATGATGACCTGAGCAAACACGCCGTTGCTTACCGTGCACTTTCTCTTCTCATCCGCAGACCCCCCGGAAGAGAAGCGTATCCCGGCGATGTTTTCTATCTCCATTCAAGACTTCTTGAACGCGCGGCTTGCGTTGCGAAAGAATACGGCGGCGGCTCAATAACTGCTCTGCCCATTATCGAAACTCAGGCAGGCGACGTTTCGGCATATATTCCCACAAACGTTATTTCAATCACAGACGGACAGATTTTCCTTGAAACCGAACTTTTCCATTCGGGTATTATGCCTGCTATCAACCCCGGTATCTCCGTCAGCCGTGTAGGCGGCTCGGCTCAGCTCAAGGGAATGAAGAAGGTTTCGGGTGAACTTAAACTTCTCTATTCACAGTACCGTGAACTTCAGGCGTTTGCGCAGTTCGGCAGTGACCTTGATGCAGACACAAAGGCTCGTCTTGCTCTTGGTGAAAGAATTGTTGAAGTGCTCAAACAGGGCAGAAATGCACCCGTAAGAGTCGGATGTCAGGTTGCGATTGTTTATGCCGTAACAAAGGGATATCTTAACGATGTTGCGGTTTCAAAGGTTCACGATTACGAAAAGAACCTTTTTGCAAAGCTCGAAAATCAGTATGGCGCATGGCTTGAAAGAATCGAATCGGGCAATTTTGACGATAACGACGAAAACGAGCTTAAAGAAATTCTTGCTCAGATGCAGGTGTGATTTGTTATGTCAGAAAACACGAAAGCACTCCGTGTGCGTATAAAAAGCGTAACATCGACCATGCAGCTTACCAATGCAATGGGTCTTGTTGCGTCATCCAAAATCAGGCGAGCCAATCAGTCAATGCTTGCAGGCAGAGATTATGCGGCGGCGCTTGAAGAAACCGTTTCGGTTCTCGCTTCGGACAGAGAATGTCTGAAAAGTCCTTACATGAAAGAAAGAGAACCGCTCAGAACAAAAATAATTATCATCGCAGGCGACAGAGGTCTTGCAGGCGGATATAACGCCAATGTTTTCCGCCTTGCGGCTGAATATCCCGATGCTGAATTTATTCCGATCGGCAAGCGCGCGTGTGAAAAATACGATGTGCCCCATAATTCATCCGAGCATTTTTCGTTTGAAGAAGCGGCAAGGCTTGCGGATGAACTCTGCAGCGATTTTGCTGCCGAAAAGTTTGACAGACTCGGAATTATCTCAACAAAATATCACTCGGTCATGAGTCAGGAAGCATATATCAGATGGATTCTTCCGCTTAAAGGTAAAGGCGGAAACGGCGGCTCGGGAATGATTTTTGAGCCTGACTGCATAACTGTTCTCAACAATGCCGTGAGAGAGTATGTTGCAGGGATTATAACCGTTTGCGCAAGAGAGAGCTTTGCGAGTGAAGTTGCCGCAAGAAGAATGGCAATGGATTCCGCAAGCAAGAACGCAAGTCAGATGATAGACAATCTTCAGCTCGAATATAACCGTGCAAGACAGGGTGCAATCACTCAGGAAATCACGGAAATCGTAGCAGGAAGCGGTAATTGAGGTGAAAGTTTTGGATTTACGAATTGGTAAAGTAACTCAGGTAATGGGCCCCGTTGTTGACGTTAAGTTCAACGAAGGCGAATTACCGATGATTCATAATGCGCTGAGAATTCCCGTTGGCGAAAAAACGCTTACGGTTGAAGTTTCGCAGCATATAGGCGATAACACTGCAAGATGCATTGCCATGGCATCAACCGACGGTCTTCAGCGCGGCGTTGATGCAACCGATACGGGCGCGCCGATAAGCGTTCCCGTCGGCAGAGAAACTCTCGGCAGAATCTTCAACGTTCTCGGCGAAGCGGTTGATAATCAGCCCACTCCCGAAACAGCAGAAAGATGGAATATCCACCGCAGTGCCCCCGAATATGATGAACTTGCAACAAGTGCTGAAATATTTGAAACGGGTATCAAGGTTATCGACCTTATCTGCCCCTATTCAAAGGGCGGTAAAATCGGTCTTTTCGGCGGCGCAGGTGTTGGCAAAACAGTTCTTATCATGGAGCTTATCAACAACATCGCAAAGCAGCACGGAGGTATTTCCGTTTTCACCGGTGTTGGTGAAAGAACAAGAGAAGGTAACGACCTTTATAACGAAATGAAGCAGTCGGGAGTTCTGAACAACACCGCTTTGGTTTACGGTCAGATGAACGAACCCCCCGGAGCAAGAATGAGAGTCGGTCTTTCGGGTCTTACAATGGCTGAATATTTCCGTGACACCGAAGGTCAGGATGTTCTTCTCTTCATTGATAATATTTTCCGTTTCACTCAGGCAGGTTCCGAAGTTTCCGCTCTTCTCGGCAGAATGCCTTCAGCGGTTGGATATCAGCCTACTCTTGCAACGGAAATGGGCGCATTGCAGGAAAGAATCACTTCAACAAAGAAGGGTTCAATCACATCCATTCAGGCTGTTTATGTTCCTGCCGATGACCTTACCGACCCCGCACCCGCAACAACATTCGCTCATCTTGATGCAACAACCGTTCTTTCAAGAGGCATCGCTTCTCAGGGTATTTATCCTGCGGTTGACCCCCTTGAATCAACAAGCCGTATTCTTTCGCCCGAAACAGTCGGCGAAGAGCATTATGCAGTTGCAAAAGAAGTTCAGCGTATTCTTCAGAGATATAAGGAGCTTATGGATAGCATTGCAATCATGGGTATGGATGAACTTTCGGATGATGACAAACTTCTTGTTCAGCGTGCAAGAAAAATCCAGAGATTCCTTTCACAGCCCTTTGATGTTTCTGAAAAGTTCACGGGCTTCAAGGGCAAGTATGTTCCCATAAGCGAAACAATCAGAGGCTTCAAGGAGATTATTGAAGGCAAACATGACGACCTTCCCGAATCCGCATTCCTTTTTGTCGGAACAATCGACGAAGCAGTTGAAAAAGCAAAGAAGGCATAAGCATGAATACTTTTAAACTCACCGTTGCATCTCCCGACGGAAACAAATTCTGCGGAGATATCGTCAAACTTGATGTAAGAGGAACCGAAGGTGAGCTTGCAATCATGGCAGGGCATATCCAGTTCACAACATCTGTTGTGAATGCACCGTGTGCGGTGTGGATTGATGAAGACACCAAAAAAACCGCAACCGTTGACGGCGGATTGCTGACTGTCGGCGCAGATTCCGTAACACTTCTGTCAGGTTCATTCAAATTTGACGATTAAGTCCTTTTTATCGGACATTATATGTGGTAATATAAAACCGAAGCAGAGATGCACTGCTTCGGTTTTTACTCTCTCTCTTTCTTTGGCACCGCAGGGTATTCTCTGCGGTGCAGCTTTTTATACATTTCGATATTTTTGTTCGGTTGAAATAATTTCAGTTATATGTTACAATAAAGTCGTGATTGTTCGCAGAACGTCATAAAACGGGGTAAAAAAGCATAAAAAGGAGGACAAAATGGCAAACGATACAAAGAAGCTGATATATTACACTTTTATAGATCTTCTTCACACAAAGCCTTTCGATAAGATAACGGTTCGTGATATTGTTGAAGCCTGCGAAATTAACAGAAACACTTTTTATTATCATTACACCGATATTTATGATTTGCTTGAAGAAATCTTCAAAAAGAAAATAAATGAGATGCTCGAAAGTCACGGTAACGGCATATCATGGATAACCGCTTTTCTTAAAGTGGCAAACGAAGCATATGAACATAAGAAAATGATCTATAATATATGCTCTTCCCGAAGCTATGAGTATCTTGAAAATTATATGTACAGAGCTTGCAATGAGATTATTGTTGAAGTGGTCAAGAACCTTGCAGAAGGCATGGACGTTCCCGAAGAGGATATTGAATTCATAGCGGCATTCTATGAATACGGATTTGTCGGCGTCATTTCCGAATGGTTCAAAACAGGTATGAGAGAAGATCCGCTTCAGCTCGGCTCGCAGTTGTGGCTTGTTGTTGATAATATGAAATTTGCTCTCAAAAGAAGCCAGAAAAGAGTCAGGAACAGGATAGAAAATGAAGATACTGTTTGAAGATAAATACATAGCGGTTTGTCTCAAACCCGCAGGAATCCTGAGTCAGAGCGGCGACGGGGGAGATATGATTTCCCTGCTTAATGCACATTTTGAGCAAAACGGCGAAAAGGCAGAAGCCTATCCCGTGCACCGGCTTGACAAAGAAACTGCAGGGGTTATGGTCTATGCCAAAAGTTCAAAGTCAGCGGCGGCGCTCTCAAAACAGATTGAGCAGAACAGCATCAAAAAGCATTATTATGCCGTTGTGAAAGGCTCTCCCGAAGAAAAAAGCGGAGTGCTTAAGGATTTGCTTTTCAGAGATAAGAAGAAAAACAAGTCCTACACCGTGAAAAGAATGAGAAAGGGCGTGCGTGAAGCGTCTCTTGAATATAAGGTTGTTGGCGAAAACAGCGGATATTCAATGCTTGATATTCTTCTTCACACAGGCAGAACGCATCAGATAAGAGTTCAGTTTTCAAGCAGAAAAATGCCCCTTTACGGCGACGGAAGATATGGCGGCGGCGGCGGAAGCCTTGCGCTTTTTGCCCACACGCTTGAATTCCTGCATCCCGTAAGCGGCGAAAAAATGGTCTTTTCGGAAAAACCCGATATGACCGCTGACCCATGGAATATGTTTTAAAAAATCCCCGATGAGGTTTCTCATCGGGGATTTCGGTTTATTCTGTCATTTTTGCAACTTCGCTGATGGGCATAACAATGTATTTGATAGCGCTTTCGTTGTTGATGAGGTTATAGATTATATCTGAAATTTCATCAACCGATTCAACCATTCCGTTATCAAACCAGAGCTTGAAAACAGAAAGAATTGCGCCTACATAATAGTGAACGGCGTATCTGCCTTGTTTTGAAGCTGCGGCAATGGGGAAATAGCTGTAAATTCTTTCTTCAAGCATCTGAGTGAGCAGATGTGAAAGTCCTGCATCGTAAATAGCCTGAATAACATCGGCGTTTTCCTGAAAGAATCCCGAAACATAGCCGATTGCACCTCGGAAGGTTTCCGCCTTTTCTCCGCCGACTTCATCAAGCAGATTTCTCTCCATGTCAACAAGGTGGTTGATAAGTATATCGTCCTTGTTTTTGTAGTTACGGTAGTATGCCATTCTTGAAACGCCTGCAAGGTTTGTTATATCTGTTATTGAAATGCTGTCGTAACTCTTTGTCTGCATAAGACGGAGAAGAGCTGTGACGATGCATTCCTTTGTCAGCACATTGATATCATTCTTCTTTTGCATTACACTTTCCCCTGAACTGTAACATTTTGTAAAATATTTTTAATTTATATTATTTTGTTATTGAATTGTTCATAAACTAATGTTAAACTATCAACTGTTACAAGTGTAACAGTTAAAAAACTATTTGTCAAGGGGAATTTATTTTATATGCTCAAATTAAAAAATATTGTTAAGGAGTATGTTGCGGGCGACACAACGGTTGTTGCTCTCAAGGGTGTCAACATCGAATTCCGCAAGAGCGAGTTCGTGTCAATTCTCGGCCATTCAGGCTGCGGAAAAACAACCTTGCTCAACATCATCGGCGGTCTTGATCAGTACACAACGGGCGACCTTATCATCGAAGGCAGGTCAACCAAAGATTTCAAAGACGGCGATTGGGATGCTTACCGTAACCACTCCATCGGCTTTGTTTTCCAGAACTATAATCTTATTCCGCATCAGAGCGTGCTTTCAAACGTTGAGCTTGCGCTGACTCTTTCGGGCGTTTCAAAGAGCGAGCGCAGAGAAAAGGCAAAGGCGGCTCTTGAAAAGGTTGGTCTTGGCGACCAGCTTTCAAAAAAGCCCAATCAGATGTCGGGCGGTCAGATGCAGAGAGTTGCAATTGCAAGAGCTCTTGTAAATGACCCCGAAATCCTTCTTGCCGACGAACCCACAGGTGCTCTTGATACCGAAACAAGCGTTCAGATTATGGATCTTCTCAAAGAAATTTCCGAAGAAAAGCTTGTTATCATGGTTACTCATAACCCCGAGCTTGCCGAAGAATATTCAACAAGAATAATCAGACTTGTTGACGGTAATATCGTTGACGATACAGACCCTTACACAACAGAAGATGTTGAACGCAAGGAAAAAACAAGAGCAGAAAAAAGAACGGAGAAAAAAGCTGCAAAGCAGATGCCCAAGAAGCCTTCGATGTCAATTTTTACAGCTCTTTCACTTTCGCTCAACAATCTTATGACAAAGAAGATGAGAACATTCCTCACCTCGTTTGCAGGCAGTATCGGTATCATCGGCATTGCGCTTATCCTTGCTCTTTCAAACGGTTTTCAGGCATATATCGATGCAATTCAGCAGGAAACTCTCACATCATATCCCGTGATGATTGAAAAAACAGCCATGGATATGAATGCCATGCTCGGAAGCATGACGGGTACTGTTACGGGCGAAGTCAATCATGGGCTTGATAAGGTTTATTCCAACACAATGTCATCAAGCATGATGGAAGCCTTTACATCCGAAATCCATCAGAATAATCTTGGCGAATTCAAGAAATATCTTGAAAGCGAAGAAAGTCAGATCAAGAATTATTCAAGCAGCATAAAGTATGCCTACGGCGGCACTCTTAATATTTACGCTTCTGACACATCCGAAGGTATCAATCAGGTTTTCCCCAGCCCGGTTATTGATATGATGGAAACAATGATGGGAAGCATCAATATGGGCGGAATGGCTATTGACAATTCCGCAATGGCATCCATGCAGACCATGATGAATTCATGGCAGGAGCTTATCGATAATCAGGCTATGCTTGAAGACCAGTATGAAATCGTCAAGGGCGGATGGCCTCAGGCATATAACGAAGTTGTGCTTGTTATTGATAAAAACAACGAAATCAGCGACATCGCAATTCAGGGTCTCGGTCTTGCATCAAACGAAGATATGATGGAAGCATTCATGGCTATGCAGAGCGGTGAAGAATATACCCCCAAGACATATGAAATAGAGTATGACGATGTTCTCAACATGACTTTCAAACTCGTGCTTGAGCCTGATTTCTACACATACAACAGCGAAACAAAAGCATGGGATGATATGCACGGCGATGCGCAGTTTGTTCAGAATCTTATCAACAGCAGTGAAGAAATCAAAATTGTCGGCATTGTCAGACCTTCAAGTGATTCAATCATGGTGCAGACGATGGGCGCAATCGGTTACACTTCCGCACTTACCGAATATGTTATCAATGAAACAAATAACCGTGAAATCGTAAAACAGCAAAAGGCAAACCCCGAAGTTGATGTTTTCACAGGCATTCCCTTTGCAAATGCCGAAGTCAATAAAGCAAAGGCACAGACCGCAGCACCTGCAGTTTCGGGCGTATCGCTTGACCCTGCAATTGATTCTTCAATCAAGGCGGTTGCAGACACTGCACCTTCCGCAAGTTCAATGGAATTCACAGGCAACGCTCCTAAAGCAACTCCCACAGCGGTTGCGGGTATGCCTGATTTCAGCCAGTTCCCTGCAGTTACAGAAGAAGAAATCTATGCAGGAATTGATGAGCAGTACAGCGGCGAAGAAGCCGAAAAAATGAAGCGCACAGTTGAGCTTATGCTCAAAACAATGCTTTCTCTTTCCGAAAGAAACGAGCTTATCGGATATCTTGACGAAATGCTTGCAGGTCAGGAAATCG
This sequence comes from Acutalibacteraceae bacterium, assembly GCA_045645685.1. Lineage (GTDB taxonomy): Bacteria > Bacillota > Clostridia > Oscillospirales > Acutalibacteraceae > CAG-177. The sequence continues at coordinate 1,610 of JAZRJH010000243.1, read as the reverse complement.
AAGGCATGGGTCAGATAAACGGCACTCAGGCACTTTCCTTCCTTCAGATGATGGATAAGCAGACAAAACTCAAAATGCTCAACGCTATCATGAGCGGAGAGTTCGGCGGAGTTGCCCCCCCTGCATCAGGCGAAGATGTTCCGGGTGAAGAAAACTCAGAATCAGATAAGCCTTCAGAAGATAAGAAACCCGACGCGGTTGAGCCCGAACCTGAGCCCGAACCCGAGCCCGAGCCTCAGCCTCTTACAACAAGCTATGAAGAAGCGCTCAATCTTCTCGGCGTTGCAGATCTCGAAAATCCCAAATCAATCTATATTTATCCCAATGACTTTGAGTCAAAGGATCTTATTTCCGAAGAAATCGAAAAATATAATGCCGCAGTAAGCGAAGCAGGCGACGAGATAAAGTATACCGACTATATCGGACTTCTTCTCTCATCGGTAACAACAATTATCAACATCATTTCTTATGTTCTTATCGCATTCGTTGCAATTTCGCTTGTTGTTTCATCAATCATGATAGGTATCATTACCTATATTTCAGTTCTTGAAAGAACAAAGGAAATCGGTATTCTTCGTGCAATCGGTGCATCGAAGAAGGATATTTCCCGTGTGTTCAATGCGGAAACGCTCATTGTCGGATTCGTTTCGGGTGCACTCGGTATCGGTTCAACAATTCTTCTTATTATCCCGATTAATGCCGTTATCGAGTATCTCACCGCGCTCCCGAATGTGGCGCAGCTTCCCGTAAACGGTGCAATCGCACTTGTTCTTATCAGCATGACTCTCACTCTTGTTGCAGGTCTTGTTCCTTCAAGAATCGCTTCGCGCAAAGATCCCGTTGAAGCACTCAGAACAGAATAAACAAAACAAAAACGACCTTTCAGAAATGAAAGGTCGTTGATTTTTTATCAAAGCAATTTCTTGCGCAGTTCGGCAGCGTCAACCGATGAAAGATATGCAGGGGGGATGTCAAACATTGTTTTGCATCCCGTCATGCCTTCGTTCTTCATGCGGTAAGCAGCTCTTGCCGAAGCGGCAATAACGCTTGCGGTGAATTCGGGGTTTGAATCGAGCTTAAGGCTGTATTCGATAACATGATTGTGTTCATCATTCCAACCCGTTTTGCCTGTTCTGATAACAAATCCGCCGTGGGGAATTCCGCTGTGGTCACGGAGAAGCTCTTCTTTTGAAATGAAGTGAACAATCGTGTTGTAATCCGCAAAATAGTTGGGCATATTCACGATTTCACTTTCGATTCTTGCTTTGTCTGCGCCTTCTTCAGCAACAACAAAGCATTCTCTGATATGCTTGTCACGAACGGAAAGTTCGGGATTTGAACCGCTTCTGACCGCATCAAGTGCTTCGTCAACGGGGATTGTGTATTGCTTTGCGTCGGCAACTCCGTCAATTCTTCTGATTGCATCGGAATGACCCTGACTTACGCCCTTGCCCCAGAAAGTGTAGTCGTTTCCGTCGGGAAGAATGGCATTCGCATAAAGACGGTTGAGTGAAAACATACCGGGGTCCCATCCGCAGGAGATAACAGCAATGTTTCCGCCTTCCTTGGCTGCAGCATCAACCGCTTCGAAATGCTCAGGAATCTTTGCG
>JAZRJH010000242.1:0-4978 GCA_045645685.1 Acutalibacteraceae bacterium | reverse complement strand
TAATGTAATCGCCTGCTTGGTTGTAGTTCCAATAGCAAGTTTCGAGGTCGGCACTTATAACTGAGAATCCGAAGCAGGTGAGCAGAATTGTGAGCGAAAGAAAAATGCTCACACCGATTTGCTTTGCCTTATAGAATTTGATACTGCGCTTTGCAAGGAGCTTCGGTGCGTTGAAAACCTTTTCCTGCTTGATTTTCTTGCGCTTCATTTTGCGGCTTAAATCTATATTGCGTATAGCCTGCATAGGCGAAATACGTGCAGCACGAACCAAAGGAATGAGTGCAGAAAACATTACGCAGGCAACGCTGACAACCGTAGTGCCAATCAGCACTAAAATATTGGGCATAAAGATAAAGCTGCCGCCCATAATTTTCGCAAACAGCCACACTCCAAAATAAGAAAATGCAACACTTATAGGTGCACAGATGAGTGTGATAATAAAAGCCTCTCTGCCGAAGATATTTATAATCTGCCGTTTGGTTGTACCCACGGCACGAAGTAAGCCTATCTGACGGCGGCGTTCCTGAAGGTTGGTTGTGAATGCGTTTACAATACCCATACACGAAGCTATCATCATCACGATGGAGAGAACAACGAAAAGAGTTGTGTTATCAACCAATGCAATGGTGTAGCCGTAATCGGTATTTACCTGTGTAAGATGATTGGAATAATCTGCATCCGGGTGCATATCAAGGTTATCAAAAACTTCCTGCATAAAATATTCCCAGAAAGCGCTTGTGTGATAAACATCGGCTATTTCACCGTTATTGTAATAGTGAGTTTTCGGTATATTGTTTTTGAGGCTTTCTTCTGTCGGATTGTAGTAAAGCGCAGGAATTTCCAGACCGCCTGGGGCTATTTCTTCATCATCACTTACAAATGCGGCAGGAATTACAGGAAAAGTTGACTGACCTGAGGAACGTTCAAAATTATAGCGTTTATTGCTGAGGATTCCGACAAGAGTGTAGGCTTTTTCAGTCGCTTCAAGCGAAAAATCTTCACCGTTTGCAGTCCTAACGTAAAGCGTGATTTCGCTGCCGATTTGCGGCTCAATTCCAAGTCGGACTGCGGCATCCTGCTCAATTGCAATTTCGCCCTTGTTCTCCGGGTATCTGCCCTCAATCACGGTGACGTAGTAGAGCTTTTTTGCTTCCTCGTCAAGGCGAGCAATCGCAGTGCCCTTATTCTGCTTTTCAGCATCCGTATAAGCATAACCCTGAACGTAGGCGTAGCCGAAGGATTCGATATAGCCGTTTTTCTGCCCTTTTTCAACGTCGATATAGTTCTTGGGATTATAGAAATATCCGTAATAATTGCCTATATCACGGCGTGCCTGCTCCTGCTTCGAGGTCTGCATACATGACAGAAAGAACAGTGTACCACTTGAAAATATCATTGCAAGCAGTATGCCGATTATCATTAAGGTGTACTGCTTTTTTCGTGCTTTCAGATTTCCGAAAGCTAATTTATTTACGGTTAAATTTTTGTGTTTCATTTTATCCTCCTTTCATCGGAGTAAAAATTATAATTCTCTGATATTCTCAACAATGCTGTATTTCATCTGCTTTTTGACTTTGGAATAAAGATTCACAAAACAAACCGCAAGCAGGGCAATGCAGATGAGAGCCGCCTGCCAGATCTGATATTTGTAATCAAAACTCATGTCCGTTGATTTTGCAGCAAAATACATAAGAATCCAGATGAAGGTATATAAGCCAAAACCGACACCGCATCCCCAACCGAACATTGAAAGAAGCTGTCTGAAATACGACTGCGTAAGCTCTCTTGCACTTGCACCGACTGCACGCAGAGTTCCGATTTCTCTCTTGCTTTCACGGATTTGAGCGGTCAATGAATTGTTGATTATGCTTGCCGCAGTTGAGAAAAACAGAATAACAACAGATATGATAATGATATAAAGAGCAATTATCGTGTTTCTGTTTTCTTGGTTGGATTGGAATTTTGAATAGATGCGATAGCCGTTGCCCGATGTATATTGATTGAGAATATATGTCATTTCTCCATCAACTTCTTCGGTGCAATCGCTTTTCAGAGTTACATACATATTAAGATAAGGATGATTTTCATAAAAATGATTCATTCCGCTGTTGGTGGTAAGAAAATTCATTTCCTGAACCCATCTTGCATTTTGGGGAATATCGCTGACTATTGCACCGATTTTTACCTGCTTATTATTCGCTTTTATATCATCGGGAACAAGTACATCATCGGTCAATTCCTGCGGCGTTATATCGCTTGAAAGCACGCTGATATTAACAACATCGCCTGCTTTATAGCTCAGTTCTGCGGTTTCTCCGATATAAGGTGCATCCTCTTCTTTTATGCCGTCAGAAATATCAATAACGCCTCCGCTGAAACCATCTCCGTTTTCATAGGGTTCAAATCTGTATCCTATTTTCTGCGATGCAAAAAGAATAATTTCTTCACCTGAGTTGAGCTTATCAATATTGATTTTTCCGTCGGTTACATATTTTTCTATTTCTTCAATATCGCTTGGTTCAAAGCTGTGGATCTCGGATGAATAAAAATCCTTGCCGCCGAAAACCTCATTACTGAAAGCAATATATCTTTTGTTTTTTGATTTCGTAAGCTGATTTACATACTCTTCGTATGTATCTATACTTTCTGTTTCGTAGCTATGACCATATGAGTTTCCGTAATACATCGAAACAAGTCTCATATAATCCGATAATTCACCGTCAAAAACAATATTTGCCATGCAGGATTTTATTCCTCCTACTGTTTTGACGTAAGGAAGGGAAAGTATTTCCTGCTTCACGCTTTCGCTGAAATCGGAATACTTGACACCCCATTTGCAGTTGAATATATTTGAACCTACAGTTCCTCCGCTGCTTTCAAATGCATAATCATAATCGTTGTAGAAAGAATCGATTCTTTCAGCCTCTTTTCCAATAAAAGCAAACCCAAATCCCGAAATAATAATAGTCGCAACAAGAATAAAGCTGACACCAATTTGTCTGCCCTTTCTGAACATAAGATTTCGGGAAGCTATAAGGTTCGGAGCATTGAATTTCGTTTGGGATTTAACACGTTTATTCTTCATTTTGCGTGAATAATCAATGTTTCTGATTGCCTGCATGGGAGAAACAGCTGATGCACGAATCAGCGGAATCAATGCCGCAGCCATAACGCAGATTATACCGAATAATCCGCAGACTATAAGCACCCACCACTCGGGGATAAAAACAAAGCCTTCACCCATAAATCCAATAATGATTTTTACAGCAAAATATGAAATCAAGAGGCTCAAGGGAGTTGCACAAAGGCTGATTATCATGGCTTCTCTGCCGAAAACTTTGACTATCTGCCGTTTTGTTGCACCGACCGCACGGAGCATACCTATCTGCTTTCTGCGTTCCTGAAGATTAGAATTGAATGCGTTGACAATGCCTACGCAAGAAGCGAGCAGAAGAACGGTTGTCAGAACAACAGCAAGAATTGTTGTCATGCGGATATTTTCTTCGGTGTTCTGTATGCTTTGTGTTGAAAAATGCTTACCTGCATTGGAATAAATTATTTTCGATGGAGGAATTGTGCCGTTTACAGCCTCATTATCAACAAGCCCTCTTTCTTCCATTTCAGAAAGAATGGCTTGGGTTATATGCCATTGGGTATCGAAATCATTCTTGCCTGCATAATCGATAAAAGCTACAAGGCGCTCTTCGCCGCCTTTTTCGATTTTTTCTTCGGGACTGAGCATTATTGCAGGATAATCAAACTGGTCAACGTTCAAAGAAAACTCGCTTTCAAGATTGCTGCGTTTATCATGAAGAATGCCGACGAGTGTATATGTTTTTTCAACCGTTTCCGAAAGATAATTTTCGGATTTTGGTGTTTTAACGGTGAGAGTTATCTGGTCGCCGATTTGAGCGTTGAGCTTCATTCGGACAAGCGCATCCCGTTCAAAGGCTATTTCGCCCTTCTTTTCAGGAAATCTTCCTTCACGAAGTCCGACATAAGAAAGCTCATAGGCATCTTCATCATACCACGCCATAAGCGAACCGCTTTCTTCACCCGTTTCTTCGTTAAAACCGTAGCCGATAGCATGGGCAAAAGAATAATCGTCTATGAGGTCATTTTCTATTGCACGGTCAAAATTATAGTACTGTGCATTCATCAGAACGGCATCCTGATTTCCGAAGCTCAACTTATCCAGTTCATTAAATGATGACAATGCGCTGAAAACAAAGAACATTACTCCGGATGAAAAAATCATCGCAAGAACAATGCCGATTATCATTAAGGTATACTGCTTTTTTCTTGCTTTGAGGTTACCCATTGCAAGGCGGTTGACGGTGAGTTTTTTCTTGTTCATTGCTTAAACTCCCGCCTTTGTGTCACGAACGATTTTGCCGTCTTCAATCGAGATGATTCTCTCTGCTTGCTCTGCTACATTGAGATCGTGGGTTACAAGAATAAGTGTGATTCCGAATTCTTTGCTGACATATTTGAGAAGTGAAAGAACCTCTCGTCCGCTTTTACCGTCAAGATTACCCGTAGGTTCGTCGGCGAAAAGAATTGAAGGCTTGTTAGCAAGTGCACGGGCAATGGCGATTCTCTGTTGCTGACCGCCCGAAAGCGCTGACGGAAGATGTTCAAGTCTGTCTCCAATTCCGAGAACATCAATAACCTTGTTGATATATGCCTCATCAACCTTTTTCTTGTCGAGCATAACGGGCAGAACAATATTTTCATATCCCGTCAGTTCCTGAACGAGATTATATGCTTGAAACACGAACCCGAAACGTCTGCGGCGAAGAACGGAAAGCTGATTGTCGTTATATCCTGAAAGTTTTTTGCCGTTATAAATAACATCGCCGCTTGTGGGGTTTTCAAGACTGCTCAAAACGTGGAGAAGTGTTGATTTGCCTGAACCGCTGGGACCTGTTATTGCACAGAATTCACCTTGCTCAAAAGCAACGGTTATTCCGTCAAC
>JAZRJH010000241.1:0-10692 GCA_045645685.1 Acutalibacteraceae bacterium | reverse complement strand
TGAACCCATCATACAGCCGATAGCTGTAAGATTATCGTAGTCAATCTTTGTGTCGATAAGGCTTGCAGGGATACATCCGCCGGAGGGACCGCCTGTCTGTGCAGCCTTGAACTTCTTGCCGTTGGGGATACCGCCGCCGATATCATAAATAACTTCGCGGAGAGTTGTACCCATGGGAATTTCAACAAGACCTGTGTTTACAATCTTACCGCCGAGAGCGAATACCTTTGTACCCTTTGACTTTTCTGTACCCATTGATGCAAACCAATCTGCACCCTTGAGGATAATCTGGGGAATGTTAGCAAAGGTTTCAACGTTGTTTTCTGTTGTGGGTTTGCCGAAGAGACCCTTAACTGCGGGATAGGGAGGTCTGGGTCTGGGTTCACCTCTGTTACCTTCGATTGAGGTCATAAGAGCTGTTTCTTCACCGCATACGAATGCGCCTGCGCCGAGACGGATGAAGAGGTCGAAGTCAAAGCCTGAATCAAAGATGTTCTTGCCGAGAAGACCGTATTCTCTTGCCTGGTCAATAGCCTTCTGAAGACGTGCAACAGCGATGGGATATTCTGCACGAACATATACATAACCTTCGGTTGCGCCTGTTGCGTAGCCGCAGATTGTCATAGCTTCGATAAGGCAATGGGGGTCGCCTTCAAGAACTGAACGGTCCATGAATGCGCCGGGGTCGCCTTCGTCAGCGTTACATACAACATACTTCTGGTCAGCTGCATTTGCTGCTGTGAAGCTCCACTTAAGACCTGTGGGGAAACCGCCGCCGCCTCTGCCGCGGAGACCTGAATCCTTAACAACCTGAACAACTTCTTCGGGTTTCATTTCTGTGAGAACCTTACCGAGAGCTGCATAACCGTCCATAGCAATGTATTCATTGATATCTTCGGGGTCGATAAGACCGCAGTTACGAAGAGCAACTCTCTTCTGGGTCTTATAGAAGTTTGTGTCGTTAAGTGAAAGTGTTTTGCCTGCTTCTTCGATAACGCTTTCGTCTGCATCCTTGTAAACAAGTCTGTCAACAAGACGGCCCTTGAGAAGATGCTCGGAAACGATTTCTGCAACATCCTTTTCCTCAACACGGCTGTAGAATGTGCCTTCGGGGTAGATGATAACAACAGGGCCGAGAGCACAAAGACCGAAGCAGCCTGTCTGAACAACCTTTACTTCTTCAGCAAGACCGTTCTTTTCGATTTCCTTTTCGAATGTGGAGATAAGAACTTTACTGCCTGATGAAGTACAGCCTGTACCGCCACAAATCAATACGTGTGAACGAATCATATTATTTTAACCTCCATTATGAGATAACGTTACTGATTGTATATTCCGAAATAACTTCGCCACCCTTAAGGTGCTTTTCAACAACTTCAGCAGCTTTTTCGGCAGTCATCTTAACATAAGTAACCTTTTCTTTGTCTGCTTCAAAGATTTCAACAACGGGTTCAAACTGGCAAACGCCGATGCAACCTGTCTGTGAAACCGTAACCTTGTCGCCAAGGCCTGCTTTGGTAACTTCCTCAACAAAAGCATTGAGAACGGGTCTTGCGCCTGCGGCAATGCCACAAGTTGCCATGCCGACAACAACTCTGATTTCGCCTGTGCCTTCGCGAAGAATAACCTTATCCTTCATCTTTTCTCTGATAGCAGCAAGCTCAGCCAATGATTTCATAGTATCTATCCTCTCTTTTATAATATACATTATATCAAATGGTTGAATACCCCTCTTTGAGATACTCTTCAATCCATTTTATGACCTCGTAATTATCAAGCGGAACATCGCCGAGAACTTCACGAAGCTCTCTTGTGTCCAGCTCAACCGCACCGCCGTTTTTCTTGTGGACAAATTTCCATTCGATATCGGGCGAACCCTGAATCAGCACCGTGACGGTGGAGATTATATCGCCCAGGGGTGTGCAGTCGATATGGTCTGTGAAAAATTCCGCTGTGACGGTTGTGCCGTGATTTCGGGGATTATCGATTTCGCTGACGGATTCGATTTTTATTCCGCCGCCCGTCTGCTCCGCTGCAAGTTTAAGCAGCGGCACACCAAGACCGACTTTTCTTGTTGTTCTTGTGGTGCAGAATGGGTTCATCACATTTTCAACCATCTCTTTGCTCATTCCGCAGCCGTCATCCTTAATCGTGAGAGAAAGTTTGCCGTCTGCTTCGATAAGCTCAATCAGAATGTTCTCCGCTCTTGCTTTTACGGAGTTTTGGGCAATATCAAGAATATTTAAAGATAATTCTTTCATCCTCTTAACCTCTCAAAAAGCTTTCTGCGGATATTTTCGGGAGTTTCTTCCGTGACATCAAGCTCAAAGCAATTGAGCCTGCCGCTTATATCCCAGAGATAATGCGCATCCGACGAAACAACGCAAGGCTTGTCCGAAAGAATCGGGAACTTGCCGATATATTCGTCTTTTTTATCGCCGTCATGCAATTCATAGCACGGGAAATACGGCATATCAGGGAAGATACCGAGAGTTGCAACAATTCCGTTTGCTTCCCTGTCAATATGAGCAGGATAGCAGATTCCGCCGTGCTCTTCAACGAGCTTCGGGGCATCGTCAACGGTTATCATAGTTGCATTCGAAAGCAGATTTTCTTCAACGGCGATAACTTCATCGTTTTCATCCATAATCATCTGCTCACCGAAAATATCAACACGGTTTTTGAACGGGATTCTGTATTTTTCCACGGTTTCGCTGAAATTCATTGCATTGTCAAGATTTTCAAACAGACACACAAGATGAATATCTTCAGCCGTGGTAAGCTCCATGCCTGCAACGGGTACGATTCCGTTAGCTTCTGCAGTTTTAAAAAATGCAGGGCAGTTGCGGCAGGTGTTGTGGTCGGTCAGCGCCATAATATCGAGCTTTGCGACTACTCCCATGCCTGCAATGTTATTCGGAGTCATATCGTCGTCACCGCAGGGTGAAAGACATGAATGCATATGCAAATCGTAATAATATTTTTTCATATACCGATAACCTTTGCGGTTTCGTAAGCCGGCATTTCCGAAGAGATGATGTTGACGCCCTTTGCATTTGCGGTTTCAACAACCGAAGCGTCGGGATTCACACCTTCCGCAAGCACAATGCACGCCGTATCCGCAAGAGAAGCAACCGCAACAACATTGATATTGGTCATTATTGTTATCCACGCATCATCCGCCTTCGCTCTGCCCATTACCCAGCTGAGCAAATCGCCGATGTAAACGCCGTTTATTTCTCTTTCTCCGTCGGGGATTGCCACGGGTTTAAAACCCTGCATTGACGAAAGTTCATTAACCGTCATGCTTCTCACCTCCGTCGTAGGCTTCAATATATTTCTTTATCATTTCCTTGTAAGCGATTATGCACTCGTTTCTGTCAGCATGACCCATAACAATATCTTCAGCAAAAGCTCTGCAGTTCGGTGCGCCGCATGAGCCGCAGTCAATACCCGGAAGCTCCTTGCGGAGTGACTGGATTTTTGACATGAGTCTCATGGATTCTCCGATACTGTCGCTGAGTCTGTTAAGCGGTCTGTATTCGGGCAAATCTCCGAAAAAGCTGTTTTCGGGGATATATGCGCCTTCTTCGGAAGGCTGAACGAGCGAAACGGGCATATACCGTCTCAAAGTATGAAGTCTGTTTTTAGCCACATAAGGATTTTCGATTGTCAGCACTCCGCCGACACAACCGCTCGGGCAAGCATTAAGCTCCACAAAATCAACGGGCGGTATGTTGCCGTCTTCAATCTGGTCGAGCACTGAAATAACATTGTTGATTCCGTCGGCAGCGATTATTTTATCGTTGAGAAGCGCAGAGCCTTCGCCGCCGCAGATTGCCCAGCTAAGACCGATTCTGCCTGCCTGAGAAGGAATATCAGCCGCATTCCCACGCTTCATGACGTTGATGAGCTGGAAATAAATCTCGCTCATTGAAACAACAAGGTCAACTTCACTTTTGTAGCTTCCGAAACCGTTTCTTACATAACTGACCTTTGCAGGGCAGGGAGAGATAAAGCAGGTGCATATATCCTCTCTCTTAAGCTCGGGATTTTTCTTCATCGCTTCTTCAACCGCCATGTGAGCGGCAACCTCAACAGGTGGCAGAAGCGGTATGAGATTATCCTTAAGAAACGGAAAACGGATTAATATAAGTCTTGTGACAACGGGGCAAGCCGTGCTGATAACGGGTTTTCTGATTCCTTCGGTGCGAAGATAAAGCCTTGTGTGTTCGGAAACGATTTCCGCTCCCTTTGCAACTTCAAAAACTTCATCGAAGCCGATGTCAAGAAGACCTTTGAGCACATAGCCGATGTTGTCAAGATTATCGAACTGAGCAAGCAAGCTCGGCGCAGGGAGCGCGATTTTGTGCTTGTAGTTCTTGATTTCGTCAAAAGAGTTGCAAATGCTCTTTTTGGCGTTGTTTGTGCAGTTTCGGATGCACTCTCCGCAGTCAATACAGCGTTCTGCATCAATAACAGCGCAGCCGTTACGCACTCTGATTGCCTCTGTGGGGCAATGCTTCATGCAGGTTGTGCAGCCCGTGCATTTGCTCGCATCGAGCGATACCGAGTGGATATATGTATTCACGGAATACACTCCTTTCGGATATCCGTCAGAAGTTAACCCTCATAGTGATGGTTGTTCCTTCTCCGACGACGGAATCTATCTGCATATAGTCGGTGTATCTTTTCATATTCGGGAGACCCATGCCTGCACCGAAACCGAGCGAACGGATATTGTCGGGGGCTGTTGAAAAGCCCTCCTGCATAGCCTGCTCGATGTTGGCAATACCGGGCCCCGTATCCTTGAGAATTATCTCAATACTTTCGTCGCTGACGATAACATCCGCTTCGCCGCCCTTGGCGTGAATCACCATGTTGATTTCGCCTTCATACATGGCAATGGAAACTCTGCGGATTGTTTCAGGGTCGATTCCGAGCTGGCGGAGATTTTTCTTCACCTGCACCGAAGCCTGACCTGCCGATGTGAAATTATCGCCGTCAACCTCAAAATGGAAAATCAGGGGTTCAGCCATTTCATTCACCATTCCCTCTAAGTCCGTTTGAATAAAGAATGCCGCAAGCGTCATACATACGCTTCGCTGTTGTCATAACAGCAATACCGTGTTCTTTGGCGAGTTCAAGCATATCCGCCGACGGACGCTTTGAACGCACAAAAACGATGCATTTCATATCCATCATTTCTGCAGTACGGATAACCTGCGCATTCACAAGACCCGTAAGCATAACTGCCTGGTCTTTAACATATGCAAGCACATCGCTCATCATGTCGCTTCCGCAAGCAGAATGGACCTCTTCTTCAAGGATTTCGCTTCCGCAGAGAATTTCTGCTTCAAGCAAATCTTTAACAGTGTTGATTGTCATAGCAAATCCCTCATTTCCCCGTGTGTGGATTATGATCAGTTATACTTTGCAAGAATGTCGGGGATTTCGTCGGGTGTTACTCTGCCGTAAACATCATCATTGATTGTGAAAACGGGAGCAAGACCGCAAGCACCGATGCAACGGCAAGCTTCAACCGAGAACTTGAGATCATCTGTGCATTCGCCTGCTGCAATGCCGAGAACTTCACAGATCTTATCAAGAATTTCCTGTGAACCCTTAACGTAGCAAGCTGTACCGAGACAAACTGAAACGTTGTATTTTCCCTTGGGAGTGAGTGAGAAGAGAGCGTAGAATGTTGCAACGCCGTAAACCTTCTCAAGGGGAACGTTCATTCCCTCTGCAATCATGGTCTGAACTTCCATGGGAAGATATCCATAGATGTTCTGAGCTTCCTGCATAACGTGCATGAGCATGCTCTTATCGCCTGCGCACTCTGCGATAATTGCCTTAAGCTGAGCCTCCTGCTCGGGAGTGCCTGTGAAAGGCAGATTGCTGATTTTTTTAAGCATTAAGTCATTCCTCCTGAATGAAATTTTAAACGGGAATCTTTATGCGGAACCCCGATTTTATTTCGCTATTCCGCATTTTAACTGATTATATCATATAACAACAAAAAAAGCTACTTTTTTTATAAATAAAATTTATTGATTTTAAAACATCTTTTGTATATTTTTTGTATACTTTGTCAGTTATTCATTCCATTTGACAACGAACGGAGCAATGTGATAGAATATCTTTCAGGGAAAGGTGGAATTTTTATGTTTCTCAAAAACTGGATGTCATATATTTCCGACGATGCAAAAATAACCAGAATCGCAATGCCGGGTTCACACAACTCGGGCACAATGGGTATGTCAAAACTCGCAAAATGTCAGAACGGCTCTCTCTATTCGCAGTTCAAACACGGCGTAAGAGCTTTCGATATAAGACTCAAAGCGGACAAAAAAGGCAATCTCTTCATCGGTCACGGAATCATGACGGGTATGCCTGCCGAGTATATGTTTGAGAGTCTGAAAATGATTCTGAACGAAATTGAAGATGAATTTCTTGTCATCCCGATAATAACCTATATGAATCAGAAAATCGGGCCTTTCAGTCTCAGCTATAACGGCAATCCCGCCGAAACAAGCCGACTTATCCGCAAGTATCTTTCGCCCGAAAAATACGCCCTTACCGACTATGGCGACATCAGCACGCTGACGCTCGGAGATATCCGCAAATCGGGCAAAAAATATATAATTATCAACGGAAACAAGGAATATGATTTCAGCGTTGACTGCCCCTACGATGACCCGTGGAGCGCCACCGTTTACGGCTATAAACCCGAAAAATTCATAAAAACAATCCCGCAATATCTGACCGAAAAAGACCACGAAGGATTCATGCGCTATCAGACTCAGCTCACTCCGAATCCGGGCACGGAAGGCGGCTGGAAAAACTGGCCCGATGACCTTGACGATATCATCAGACCCTATTTTCACAAAATTATTGATGACGTTGCCGCAGACCCCGTTATGCTTGACAGAGTCAATATTATCGGCGGTGATTTTATGTGCCGTGACAATATGAAGGCAAACAAAATACTCTCCCTTAACCTGCTCAAAGGTATAGTCAAAGAAGAGCGTATAAATGAATATAAAAATGCAATTTCGAGCCGTTATTAATAAAATATCCTACAATCGTTTAAATTGAATTCATACGGAATTAATATTTGAAGGGTATTATACAGATGTACCGAGCAGGAGCCGCAACCTGCAACGTACTGCTCATTTTGAGTAAGCAATACCCCTCCTCAATTCAACCCCATGCAGAAAAAGATGCCTTGCGCATCTTTTTCTTGCTTTCGGGCAAAAATCAAAGCCTTCTCATGTGAGAAGGCTCATTTTTATTGTTGTTGATTGTTGTTTGTCTTTGCAGGAACTTTATTGAGAAACATATACGCTGTTATTGAGAGAATCAGCATAAGAACCGTTACCGCAAGGGGCGATTCGATTCCGTAAAACGGTGCGCAGATAAGCTCAAAAACAACCTCAAACATTTCGGAAATTCCGATTGCCCTTGTCATCATCGTGATAACGCTCACGGCAAGACCTATCATCGAATAGATATTGACTATCTTTATCCACAAGACTTCGCCGAGCTTGTATGCAATGGCAATGGATGCGATAACAAGAACCGCATATCCTGACGCCGCAAGAATTTCTTTTGCATTTTCAAGCTCTGCAAGAATTTCGGGGATAATTTTTATAATACGCCATATGTAAGGTGCGCCGAGAAGAAGTCCGCACACAACATAAAAGGTGAGTCTTATATTTTTCTTGTTATCCATTTTCAACTGCCTCCCTGAGCGCTTTTGCGAGCTGGTCGGGGCATGAAGTTGTTTTGAATCCGCAACGGATTCCTTCAAGTTTTGCAATAACATCTTTTGCATTCATGCCTTCAATAATCGAACCGATGCCCTTGAGATTGCCGTTGCATCCGCCGTCAAAACGAACATTCTTAACAGTTTCTCCGTCAAGCTCAAATTCAATTGTTCTGGCGCAGGTGCCTTTTGTTTTATATCTGTAAACCATGTTTTCACTCCTTTTGAAGATATTTTACTATAAATTTTCCGTTTTTTCAAGTAAGAATATAAATCATTGCAAATATCAGCGAAAAATCCACTTTTTCCGCAAGGAGCAAAACGGTTATGGGCAGAATCAGGTTTGTGTCGGAATCATTGGTTATGGTTATCACCGCCGAAAAGAGTTGTTATCATGGGCAGAAGTTCAAAAAGTTTCATCATCTGCATTGCTTCGTCTGCCTTGCGCCGTCTGTTTTCGGAAAGAAGCGGTTTGAGCGCTTCAATAAGCCTTGTGCGGCTGTCGGATTTATTCATTGCGCCCATGAGAGAAGATATCCCCGACATAAGCCGTGCATTGCCGAGTATATTTGATAAATCGGGCATTCCGCCAAAGCCGAAGCTCTCCTTTCGTTCCGTTTTTTCTTCGGAAGAAAAGAGATTTTCAGCCATCGAGCGCAGATTTTCCATATCTTCATCGGTCAGAGATGAAAGAATTTCGTTTATGTTATCCATATTCATATCCATATTATTTTTTACCGAACTGTTTCATGATTTTCTGCGCCTGCTCGCTTCTGAGAAGCTCTTCCAACGCTTTTTTATCGCCGAGAACCCGCTTGATTTCGTTCACTCCGTTTTCAGGGAGTTTGCCCTGCATTGCAGAAAGCATATCTTCGGGTTTGTTGCCCTTCATTGATTTTGCAAGCCGAAGAAGCTCTTCGGGAGAAAAATTTGTGTTACCCGTTGCAATCACCGCCTTTATTCAATATAATTGAAATGATGTGTGCCTTGCACATGAGAAATGATGTATGCTTCGCATATGATGTGTTGCTTCGCAACATTAATGGTCTGCGACGCATTGTATGAGTTATATTTATGATAAAACCATATGAAATAGAACGGAGATGATGCTTTGAGAATTCTTGTTTTTTCGGATTCGCACGGTTCAACTTACCGTATGCGCGAAGCAATATCCCTGCACACCGAAGCGGATATGATTATCCATCTCGGCGACGGCGAAAGAGATATTGACCTTCTCAAAGATGAAATCGGGAACCGAAAAGTGGTTCAGGTCTGCGGAAACTGCGATATTTATTCGCTTCTGCCTTATAATGAGATTGTTTCCGTTTCGGGGATTAAAATTTTCTGTTCCCACGGACACAACGAATTTGTCAAACACGGTATTACCCATTTTGTTGAAAAGGCAAAATCAATCGGTGCAACTATTGCATTATACGGTCATACACATCAAAGTGTTACAGCTTATGATGACGGACTTCACATCATGAACCCCGGAAGCATTGCAAAGGGTGAATACGGCGCAATCGATATCACTCCGCAGGGAATCATGCTGCTTCCGATGAAAATATGAATATATCTCTCCCGATCCGAATATATATTGTTCAGGCGGTGAGATAAAATGTTTGTATTTTCTGTTAAAACATCAAAAACTAAAATTGCAGCTCTTGTTATTGCGATAATCGCCCTTGCGGCGGCACTTTTTATGGTTATCGGCAAAGGAAAACAGCCTGCTGCAAACGATTCCGCAATCAATTATAAAGCGGAAACAACAGCGGAAAGAAGAGCGTTCCTTTCGCAATTCGGATGGAAGATTTCCGAAGATCCCGTTGAAGTGAGCGAAGTTATAATCCCCGAAAATTTTGATGACGGCTACACCGAATATGCCGAGATGAACAAGGCGCAGGGTCTTGACCTTGAACTGTTCAAGGGTATGCGTGCAAAGCGGTGGACTTACACCGTGCTGAATTATCCCGGACTTGAAAACACCCAATCCGTTCAGGCAAATATTCTTGTTCTTGACGGCAGGGTTATCGGCGGAGATATCTGCTCGCTTGAACTCGGCGGATTCATCAGGGGCTTTGATTTCCCCGTGAACGAACCTCCCGCAACAACATCCGCTCCCCGAAGTGCGGTTATAATCGAAACCACAAAAGAAGAAACAACAAAAGGAAGTTAAAAATGAAAAACATCGTTTTAATCGGAATGCCCGGAGCGGGCAAAAGCACAATAGGAGTTCTTCTTGCAAAATCCATGCTCACGGATTTTTGCGACACCGATCTGATTATTCAGAAAAAAGAAGGCAAGGCTCTTTGTGATATCATAAACGAAAAAGGCACCGACGAATTCATCAGAATCGAAGATGAAATCATCGGTGCGCAGAAATTTGAGAATTGTGTTGTTGCAACGGGCGGAAGCGCAGTTTACGGCGAAAATGCCATGAAAAATCTTAAAGAAAACGGCATTGTTGTTTATCTTAAGGTCAATGCGGATGAGCTCGAAAAACGAATCTGCAACATCCACACACGCGGCATCGCAATGAAAGAAGGCACAACGATTCGTGAGCTCTATTCCGAGCGTGCACCCCTTTACGAGAAATATGCGGACATCACGGTTGACTGCTCACACAGCACACCCGAGCAATGCGTTGATGAGATAACCGCGTTGTTGAAAGGATATTGAGCATTACAAAAGCAACGGCAGGAGCAAGCCCCTGCCCTACGGTTTTAAACCCCTCCGTCACTCCGTGACACCTCCCCTGAATGGGAGGCTGATAAAACTCTGCGATTCAATGACAAAATCCCGTACAGTTTCGGCTGTACGGGATTAGTTTTTTATAATCTGCCTGTGAGCATCTGAACAACGGTTCTGTTCATTCCGAAGAGATTTTTGAAGAATGAAATAATCTTCTGGAAGAATCCGCC
>JAZRJH010000240.1:0-2941 GCA_045645685.1 Acutalibacteraceae bacterium | reverse complement strand
TGAATTTCTGCGCAAAACCCTGCCGACATTCAAAAAAATAAAGGGAATTGATTTCTGCATTGCCAACGGCGAAAATTCCGCTGTGGGCAACGGCATAACTCCGTTTTCCGCGCAGTTTCTTTTTGACAGCGGCGTTGATTTCATAACAACGGGGAATCATGTTTACCGCCGCCGTGAATTTTATGAAATGCTCGACGAAAGAGACGATATCATAAGACCCGCAAACTTCCATAAAGGAAATCCGGGCAAAGGATATTCCGTTGTTGACATGGGATTTGTTAAAATTGCAACAGTCAATCTCGCAGGCACGGTTTATATGGACAGATGCGATAATCCGTTCACCGCAATTGATGAAATTCTCCCGAAAATCGCAGATTGCAAAATAAAACTTGTTGATTTTCATGCAGAAGCAACTGCAGAAAAAAGAGCCATGGGATTTTATCTTGACGGAAGAGTTTCCGCCGTTTTCGGCACTCACACCCATGTCATGACAAACGATGCGCAGATTCTCCCTAACGGCACGGCATATATAACCGACATCGGCATGACGGGTCCGAAGCAGTCTGTTTTAGGTGTTAAACCCGAAATCTCGATTGACTGGCTTCGCACGGGAATGCCTGCAAGATTCGACACAGCTGAAGGCGACTGCATGATGAACGGCTGTATTTTTGAAATTGAAAATAAAACGGGCAAAGTAATCAATATCGAGCCCGTTACCATAGAGTGATGTTATGCAAAAACTTTTAAGTTATATGCGCTCTGCCTGTCAGCAGTATGACATGATAAAAGAGGGCGACAGAATAGCCGTCGGCGTATCGGGCGGCAAAGATTCGGTTGCACTTCTTGCGGCAATGGCAAACCTGCGCATATTCTATCCCGAAAAATTCGAGCTTGTTGCAATAACTCTTGACCCCCGTTTCGGCGGCGAAGATGCCGATTATTCGGAAATCGAGAGTCTTTGCAAAAAGTATGATATAGAATACATTATAAAAAGAACACAGCTTGCTGAAGTTATTTTTGACATCAGAAAAGAAAGTAATCCCTGCAGTCTGTGCGCAAGAATGCGAAGAGGCGCTCTTCACGATGCGGCAAAAGCAGCAGGTTGCAACAAGATCGCACTCGGACATCATCTTGATGACGTTGCCGAAACATTCATAATGAATCTGTTTAACGGCGGCACTCTTGACTGCTTTATGCCCGTAACCTATCTTTCTCGAAAAGATATCTACATGATAAGACCGATGATTTTTGCAAGAGAAAGCGACTGTGCAAGAGTATGCCGCAAAGAAAATCTGCCGACAGTTAAAAGCAAATGCCCTGCCGACGGCACAACTGAAAGGCAGGAAGTCAAGGAGTTTCTCAATTCTCTTGAAAAGAAATACGGCAATGTCCGTGAAAAAATTCTCGGTGCAATGCAAAGAAAAGAAATCAACGGTTATTAAGAAAGGTTGATATATATGAAATATGCAGTTATACTTTATGACGGAATGGCAGATTATCCCGTTCCCTCTCTTGACGGCAAGACTCCCATGGAACTTGCAAAAAAACCGAATTTTGATGCTCTTGCAAAGAAAGGCAGAGTAGGTCTTGTAAAGACTGTTGCAGACGGTCTCAAGCCCGGAAGCGATGTTGCAAATCTCAGCGTTCTCGGTTATGACCCCAAGGTTTGCTACACAGGTCGCTCCCCCCTTGAAGCCGTAAGCATCGGCGTTAAAATGAAAGATACAGATGTTGCTCTGCGCTGCAATGTTGTTACACTCAGCGACGAAGAAAACTATGAAGACAAAACCATGATTGACTATTCCGCAGGCGATATTTCAAGCGAAGACGCTGCTGAAATTATCAAAACCGTTCAGGAACATTTCGGCAACGACGAGTTTAAATATTACAACGGCGTAAGCTACCGTCACTGCCTTATCTGGAACAACGGTACAACCGATCTCGGAAAGATGACTCCTCCCCATGATATTTCAGGCAGAGTTGTCGGCGAATATCTCTCAACATCACCCAACGCAGAAAAGCTTGTTGCAATGATGAAAGAGAGCTATGAGCTTCTCAAAGACCACCCCGTCAACAAAAAGAGAATTGCAGAGGGCAAGGCTCCCGCAAATTCAATCTGGCTCTGGGGTGAGGGCAGCAAACCCGCTCTTTCCGATTTTGAAGAAACCTACGGCGTAAAGGGAAGTATTGTTTCCGCAGTTGACCTTCTTAAGGGTATCGCAATCTGCGCAGGCATGGGTGTTCCCGAGGTTGAGGGCGCAACAGGTTATATCGACACAAACTTTGAGGGCAAGGCTCAGGCGGCAATTGATGAATGGAAAAACGGCAAAGACCTTGTTTATATCCACATTGAAGCACCTGACGAATGCGGTCACAGAAACGAGCCCGAAAACAAAATCCGTGCAATCGAACTCATCGACGAGAGAGTTCTTCCCATCGTTCTTGATTATCTCAACAATTGCGGCGAGGATTACAAGGTTATGATTCTTCCCGACCATCCCACACCCATCGTTACAAAAACCCACGCTTCCGATCCCGTTCCCTTCATGATTTACCATAAGAACGGCGAAATCGAGGGCGTTGACACAATAAATGAAATCACAGCTAAGGCAACAGGCGACTTTGTTGAAGTCGGCTGCGGACTTATGAAAGAATTTCTGGAGGCATAAAAATGAGCTACAAGATTAATACAAAATGTATTCTCAGCGGATATTCACCCAAGAACGGCGAACCCAGACAGGTTCCCGTTTATCAGAGCACGACTTATAAATACGATTCAAGCGTTGAAATGGGTAAGCTTTTTGACCTTGAAGCTTCGGGTTATTTCTACACCCGGCTTGCAAATCCCACAAACGATGCTGTTGCTGCAAAAATCGCAGACCTTGGAGGCGGCGTTGGTGCAATGCACACATCATCGGGTCAGGCTGCTTCGTTCTATGCA
>JAZRJH010000239.1:0-10858 GCA_045645685.1 Acutalibacteraceae bacterium | reverse complement strand
CCCGACTTCCGTTCATCTGACGAAGTTATCGCTTATCTCAAGAAGCTCAAATCAAGCCTTCAGTTTGCAGGAATTTCCGAATGCGAAGAAGGCGCAATGAGATGTGACGTCAATATTTCCGTAAGACCTGAAGGCTCAAATGAACTCGGTGTCCGTTCGGAAATCAAGAACATGAGCTCACTTTCCGAAATCAAGGATGCAATCGAATTCGAAAAAGTACGCCATGTTGATGCTATTGAACGCCACACAGAAATGCTCGTTCAGGAAACACGCCGTTGGGACGATGTGAAGAGACGCACATTCCCCATGAGAAACAAGGAAACTGCGGCTGATTACCGTTATTTCCCCGACCCCAATCTTATGCCCATCATCATCGACGATGCATGGCTTGAAGAAATCAGAGCAAGTATGCCCGCCACTTCAGAAGAAAAGACAAAGTATTATGAAGAAATGGGCATTGCAACAAAGGAAGCATCTGTTCTTTCATCCGACAGAAAGCTTTCCGACACCTTTGATAAGGTTGTTGCAATGGGCAGAAGTCCCAAGACCGTTGCAAGCTGGATTCTCACAGAATGCATGGGTCAGATGAAGCGCCTTGAACTTGATTCTCTTGATATCAGTCCCGAAAAACTTGCAAGAATTATCGAACTTGCAGAAAGCGGCGAAATCACCCGTGCGGCAGGTAAGAAGATTCTTTCCGCAGTGTTTGAAAGCGATGTTGATGTTGATAAGTTCTGCGAAGAAAACGGACTCAATGCAAAGGTTGATGAATCCTTTATTTCCGACACAGTAGACCGTATCATTGCTGAAAATGATAAGGCAGTTGCTGACTACAAGAGCGGCAAAACAAAGGCTGCTCAGGCTCTTTTCGGAAGCATCATGAAGGAACTCAAGGGTACAGGCGACCCCGCAGTTATCAGAACTCTTCTTGAAGAAAAACTCAATAACCTTTAAAAATCAAGGAACGCTGTAACAAGCGTTCCTTTTTTGTCGATATTTTTACTACAAAATGCAGCAAAAAATCTCTTAAGTTGTGACAATTTCCGAAATTGAAAAATCGTGTCAAAAATCCTTGAAATTGAGTGAGAAAAGCGTATAATACAAGCCGAAATAAATTAATTTATACGGAGAATTGTTATGAACATATTTCAGCCGAAATTATTTTCATCGTTAAAAAGCTACAGCAAAAAGCAGTTTGTGAATGATCTTGTAGCAGGTGTTATTGTTGCGATTATCGCTCTTCCGCTTTCAATTGCTCTTGCAATTGCATCGGGCGTTTCGCCCGAAAAGGGTATTTATACCGCTATTGTTGCAGGTTTTGTTATTGCATTTCTTGGCGGAAGCAATGTCAACATTTCAGGCCCTACTGCGGCATTTGCAACGATAGTTGCAGGCATTGTAGCTCAGTTCGGAACAAGCGGACTTGTTATTGCAACTCTGATGGCAGGTCTGATTCTCATCTTCATGGGCATCTTCCGCTTCGGTTCACTCATCAAATATATTCCTCATACGATAACAACGGGCTTCACATCGGGTATCGCTCTGACGATAGTTATCGGTCAGATAAAGGATTTTCTCGGTCTTACCTTCCCCGAAGGAATGCCTACCGTTGAAACAATTGAAAAGGTTGAAGCGATTATTCACTCAATTGCAACCTTCAATTGGCAGGCGCTTCTCATGGGCGCAATCGCCCTGGCAATTCTTATTGTATGGCCCAAAATCAGCAAAAAAATTCCCGGTTCACTCATTGCAGTTGTAGTCGGCGTTGTTATAGTTAAAGTTACGGGAATGGATGTCAACACAGTCGGCGATCTTTATTCAATTTCAAGAGCTTTGCCCGAATTCTCACTTCCCACATTCAGCTTTGAAACAGTAAAACAGCTTGTTCCGAGTGCATTCACAATTGCAATTCTTGCAGGTATCGAGTCACTTCTTTCATGCGTTGTTTCTGACGGAATGATTAATGATAAGCATAACTCAAACACAGAACTCATTGCTCAGGGTGTGGGCAATATCTGTTCAGGTCTTTTCGGCGGTATCCCTGCAACAGGCGCTATCGCAAGAACAGCCGCTAACGTCAAAAACGGCGGAAGAACTCCCGTAGCAGGCATTGTTCATGCAGTGGTTCTTCTCCTTGTTCTTGTTGTTCTCATGCCTTATGCAGCGTGGATTCCCATGCCTGTAATCGCAGCAATTCTCTTTATGGTTGCTTACAATATGTGCGAGTGGAAGCAGTTTGTTAAAATCTGCAAAACCGCACCCAAGAGCGATATCCTTGCTCTTGTAGTGACTTTTGTGCTCACAGTTGTTTTTGACCTTGTTGTTGCAATTGCAGTCGGCATGATTATTGCCGTTGTTCTCTTCATGAAGAGAATGGCTGATGTTGCAAGCATCAGAACATGGACAAAAGGCGGCGAGAATGCTTCCGACAGCGAAAGACTCAAGGAAATTCCCGATAATACAACCGTTATTGAATTTGAAGGTCCCATGTTTTTCGCTTCATCCGAAAAATTCAATTCAATAACATTTGAAGACGGAGCGAAAGTTGTTATTCTTCGAATGAGAAATGTTCCTGCTCTTGACTCAACAGCGATGAGAGCTCTCAACGAAATATACTCAACCTGCCTGAAATCAGGTCTCACTCTTGTTCTTTCTCACACAAACGAGCAGCCTCTTTCGGTTATGAAAAAAGCAGGCTTCTATGATAAAGTCGGCGCAGAAAACTTCCTGCCCAATATCGATGAAGCTCTTTCTTATGCAGAAAAAATCAATAAATAACAAAAAGACCTATGCGCCGATAAAACGCATAGGTCTTTGTTTTATTCTTCATAATGAAGGTCTGTTCCGATAAATCCGACATCTTTGAAATCTTCAAAGTTATGGCGGATAACATAGTCGATATATGATGCAACCATATGTGCTGTGAGAACATATCCCATCGGATTGAGGTGTCCGCCCATACAGAATTTTTTGCGGAATTCTTCATCGTAGTCGGGGCCGTAAGTGAAGAAATCGAGCACATATGTGTTGTCGAAATAATCGGCAAGCTCAAAAAGAGCCTTTCTGTGAAGCTCTGTTTTTTCACGAATGCGGTGATTCCCGCTTTCTCTCATCATTGTCATGAGAAAGAATTTTGCTCTTGGCTGAATTTTCTTTAAACGCTGAATAATCTGAGCATAATATCCCATAAAAGTTTTGCCGTTTTTGGTATAGTCATCGCGATTTATATCATTGATTGAGCCGATTTCCTGGTTCTGATTCTGTATGTCGTTAACGCCGAGTGCAATGATATAGCATTGACAGGCGTATTGAGAATCCCAGAATCTCATGCTGTCTGCAAAATTTTCGCAATATTCTTTTGCGGTCATTCCGCCCCTTGAAAAATTGTAACAGGTGCTTGAGCACAGACGGGCAAGATTCTGCCCCCATGAATATTCAAAATAATCGTGATAACCCTTGTTGCCGTCTTTGTCACGGCTTTCAAATTCTCCCGATGAAAGGCTGTCTCCCACAACGCCGATTTTTCTGAAAATTGCAGTGTAACCTCCGCTTTCCGGCATTGTTTCAAGCGGTTTTTCATCGGTTGCAAATATCATATCGTTCAGGTTCATTTATATCACCTCGTAAAAATTTTAGCATGATTTTTAATTTCTATCAATAGGTTTTGATGTTTTCGGAGCTTTTTTATAAAAAATTAATATAAATACTTGTAAAATGTAATTTTATATGAGATAATAAAATGTCTATTTTCAGATTTTGAGAAAAATCAGACAGGAGGTCTTTATGAGCGAAAAAAGAAGCAGTTTCACAGGGAAAATCGGATTTGTTCTTGCTGCGGCAGGTTCAGCCGTCGGCTTGGGTAATATCTGGAGATTCCCTTATCTTGCGGCAAAATACGGCGGGGGAATATTCCTGCTTGTTTATCTTATTCTTGCCGTAACATTCGGTTTTGCACTTATGTGCGGCGAAATTGCACTCGGAAGAAAAACAGGCAAGAGCGCAATCAGTGCATTTTCCGACCTTAATAAAAAATATTCATTTATCGGTGTTATTGCGGCGCTTATTCCCGCACTTATTCTGCCGTATTATTCGGTAATCGGCGGCTGGGTAACAAAATATCTTGCGGTTTTTGCAAGCGGAGGTATTCACGATGCAGCGGCTGACGGATATTTTGAAGGCTTTATTTCAAAACCCGTTGAGCCCATAGGCTGGTTCCTTGTTTTTATCGGACTGACCGCTCTCATTGTTCTTCTCGGCGTTGAAAAGGGCGTTGAAAAGGTCAGCAAGATAATGATGCCCGTTCTTGTTGTGCTGACTCTCTTCATTGCAATTTATGCAATGTTTATTCCCGGTGCAATGGAAGGTGTCAAATACTACCTTACTCCCGACTTCAGCAAATTCTCGGCAACAACCGTTCTTTCCGCAATGGGTCAGCTCTTTTATTCGATGTCACTCGCCATGGGTATCATGATTACCTATGGTTCGTATATGAAGAAAGATGTAAATCTTGAAAAGTCAGTAAGACAGATTGAGATTTTTGACACAGGTATTGCATTCTTTGCAGGTCTTATGATTATTCCTGCTGTTTTTGCTTTCTCAGGCGGCGACGAAACCGCTCTCGGCAAGGGTCCCGGTCTTATGTTTATCACCCTTCCCAAGGTTTTCGAAAGCATGAAGGGCGGCACATTTATCGGCGCACTCTTCTTCCTTCTTGTTCTTTTCGCAGCTCTCACATCATCAATTTCACTCATGGAAACTATTGTTTCAATCGTCAGAGATAAGTTCGGCTGGAACAGAAAAGTTACCTGTATTGCAGTTCTTCTTTTCTGCATTGTTCTCGGTCTTCCTTCATCTCTCGGCTTTGGTGTATGGAGCGGTATTTCTCTTGGCGGAATGTCAATTCTTGATATGTTTGACTTCTTCAGCAACAGTATTCTCATGCCCATAGTTGCATTCCTTACCTGCATATTCATCGGTTATGTTATCAAGCCAAAATGCCTTATCGAAGAAATCGAGCTTACAGGTGAATTCAAGAGCAAAACGCTTTTTACAATCGTAATCAAATATGTTGCACCCGTATGCATCGTTCTTATTCTTATCTCTTCGGTTCTTGATGCTATGGGAATTATGAAAATTTAAGAAGGAGTCAGAATTATGAAAAAGATTTTATGCATTGTTCTTTCCGCACTTATTATTTTCTCAGGTGTTTCGGTTGCTCTTGCAACTGAAAGTGAAGATGCATTGAAATTTGCCGTAGCTTCCGACCTTCACTACAATGTGCCTGAAGAAGAGCTTACGGCAAGCGGTGAAATTGACGATGAAATTTATTGGTACGCAAACCGCCGTGCAGCAATGGAAAACGAAAGCGGCTGGATTATTGATGAGTTTCTTAATCAGTGTGCCGAAGATGACAATGTTGAGTTTGTTCTCATCTCGGGTGACCTTGCCGATAACGGCAAGAGCATTGCTCAGGAGCATTATGATGTTGCAGCTAAGTTTGCCGCATTTGAAGAAAAAACAGGCAAGCAGATTTATGTTACCGTCGGTAACCATGATGCAGGTCTCAACTGCGAAACAACCGTTGATGATTTCAAGAGAATTTATCATGACTTCGGTTATGCGGAAGCGCTTACCGTTGTTGAAGATAACTGCTCATATACTGCAAATCTCGGCGATAAATACAGACTGATTTCTCTTGACAGCTGTGACCCCGACAAATCAACGGGTGACGGTATGTCCGCAGAAAAGATGGATTGGGTCAGAAAGCAGGCTCAGCAGGCAAAGGCTGACGGCAGATATCCTATTCTCATGATGCACCACAACCTTCTTGACCACATGCCTGTTCAGAGCATTTTCAGCAAGGACTTCATTGTTCAGTTCCATCTTTCAACAGCCGATCTTTTTGCAAACTGGGGCATCAAGCTCGTTTTCACAGGTCATGAGCATTGCAGTGATGCCGCAACATACACAAGCACTCTCGGCAATGTTATCTATGACTTTGCAACAACTTCTCTCACAATGTATCCTCTTCAGTACAGATATTTTGAGCTCACAGACAGCGAAATCAAGTACGAAGCAAGAACTGTTGATACTCTTGATACACAAGCACTTTCAGAAGCTGTAAAAGGCTATTCTCAGGAACAGCTCGATCTTATGGAATCAGGTCTTAATGACTATTCAAAGGGATTCCTTAAGGCAGGCGTTCAGTGGAGACTTACCCGTTCGCTCAAGATGGAGCAGATGGGAATTGCAGAAGATTCAATTTTCTATGATCTTGTCAATACTGCAGTCGGCGGTCTGAGAAAGATTCTTGAACAGCCTCTTTACGGCGAAGGCGGAATTCAGCAGCTTGCCGCAGAATATAACATCGACATTCCCGACAGTGAATATGAAACAGGCTGGGATGTTGCTCTTGAACTTGTAGCTGCTCATTACAGCGGCGAAGAATCATTCGATTTCAGCACAAAGGAAGTCACAATCTTCCTTCGTCTTGTTGCTCTTGTTCTTCGTGACGATCTTGCTGTTCTTGCTGACGAAGTATTTTTTGAAGCTGCAAATGAGATCTTCAAGCATTTCGGAACAGATTCATTCATTACCGATATCACAAAACTTGCAACCAAAGTTCTCGGCGGAGTAACTCCCGTTGAATATCTTCTTCTTGCAATTGTTTCTCCTCTTGTTTATGAATTTGCGGTTGATAACGACGGCGTAAACGATAACAACGGCATTCTTCCCGGCTACGGCACAGTCGATTTCGGTAATAACCTGACAAACATTTTTGATAACTTAACAGCTTTGTTCAACGAAATCGTCAAGTATTTCGAACTCTTCCTTACCGTTATCAAAAACATGATATTCTGATTAATCAAAGCGGTCGCCTTGGGCGACCGCTTTTTGTTTACACTTTATTTTCACTTTCATAATTATTTATCTCTATATCAGGTTGACGATTTGATTATAATAATATATAATATTATGCTATGATAGTATAATTATAACTAAAAGTGTTTTTAAACCCCAGAAGGAGATAGATATGACCAGAGAAGAAAAATTGAGAATAATGCCTGCGGTTGCACTTCGCGGACTTGTTGTTTTCCCCGATATGTTCATTCATTTTGATGTGGGAAGAGAAAAGTCAATCAATGCACTCCGCAAGGCTATGGATACAGATCAGGAAATCTTTCTTGTAACACAGAAAGATATTTCCGTTGATGATCCCGATTACAGTGAGCTTTACGAAATCGGCGTTGTTGCAAATGTCAAGCAGGTTCTTAAGCTCCCCGGGAAAAGCGGAAATGTCAGAGTTGCGGTTGAAGGTCTTTACAGAGCAAGACTCGTTGAAGGCGCAGGCGCAGGGAAGAATTATCTCAAGGCGATGATATTCCCGATTGATGAACCTGCAATCAAAGCGGAAGATGCAGATTATGCAAAGGCTCTTGTGCGCCACACAAAGGATGTTTTTGCAGAATACTCCGAATGTGCACCCCAGATGCCTGCCGATCTCATGACAAGCGTGCTTCAGAAAAATGAAGCAGGTGAACTCGCAGACTATATTGCAGGCAATATCATGCTTGAGTATGAAGACAGACAGTCTATTCTTTCAACCCTGAATCCTATAAGACGACTTGAAGAAATGTGTGTTCTTCTTGCAAGTGAAAGCAACCTTCTTTCTCTTGAAGCTGATATCAGCGATAAAGTTCAGGAACAGATTGATAAGAATCAGCGTGAATATTATCTTCGTGAACAGATGAAGGTTATTTCCGAAGAACTCGGCGGCGGTACTTCTCATGAAGAAGAATTAAGCTCGTTCAGAGAAGCAATCTTCAATCTCAGAGCCTCCGATGAAGTCAAGGAAAAACTCTTCAAGGAATGCGACAGACTTGAAAAATATTCTTCGCATTCACCCGAAGCGGCAGTCAGCAGAAACTATATTGAAACCTGCATTTCGCTCCCGTGGGATAACATGAAAGAAGAAAACACGGATATTGCAAAATCCCGCAAAATCCTTGAAAATGACCACTACGGTCTTGATAAAATCAAAAAGAGAATTCTTGAATATCTTTCAGTCAGAATTCTTGCTCCTGATATCAAAGGACAGATTATTTGCCTTGCAGGACCTCCGGGAGTCGGTAAAACATCAATTGCACGCTCGATTGCAAGTGCTACGGGCAGAGATTATGTGAGAATTTCTCTCGGCGGCGTCAAGGACGAAGCTGAAATAAGGGGTCACAGAAAAACTTATATCGGCTCAATGCCGGGCAGAATCATTGCCGCAATGCAGCAGGCAGGTTCAAGCAACCCTCTTGTTCTTCTTGATGAAGTTGACAAGCTTTCGTCGGACTATAAGGGCGACCCCACATCTGCGCTTCTTGAAGTTCTTGATCCCGAACAGAACTCAACTTTCAGAGATCATTATATAGAGCTTCCATTCGACTTGAGCAAGGTAATGTTTATAACAACTGCTAATGTTGAAGCAAATATTCCCGATCCTTTGCGTGACAGAATGGAAATTATCGAGCTAGGAAGCTACACAAGCGAAGAGAAGTTCCACATCGCAAAGAAGCATCTCATTCCCAAGCAGATCAAACGCCACGGTCTGACAGCAAGCAAACTGAAAATAACAGACAAGGCATTGAGACTTATCATCGAAGGTTATACCCGTGAAGCAGGCGTAAGATTGCTTGAGCAGAAAATTGCCGCTGTTTGCAGAAAGGCTGCAATGCAGGTTGTTGAAAACGGCGCAGAAAAGATTTCTGTCAAGCCCGAAGATGTTGAAGAATATCTCGGTACCCGCCGCTACAAACCCGAAGCAATGATAAAAGAAAACGAAGTCGGTGTTGTAAACGGTCTTGCATGGACAAGTGTGGGCGGTGATATGCTCGAAATCGAAACTGCGGTTCTCAACGGAAGCGGAAAGCTCGAACTTACAGGCTCGCTCGGTGATGTTATGCAGGAAAGTGCAAAAGCGGCTGTGAGTTACATACGCTCAAAAGCAGAAACTCTTCCGCTCAATGTGAATTTCCATAAAGAAAACGATATTCACATTCATGTTCCCGAAGGTGCAACCCCGAAGGACGGACCTTCTGCCGGCGTAACAATTGCAACTTCGCTTGTTTCGGCACTCACGGGCAGAAAAGTCCGCAAGGATGTTGCCATGACGGGCGAAATCACACTCCGCGGCAGAGTGCTTCCCATCGGCGGACTCAAGGAAAAGTCAATGGCGGCTTACAGAGCAGGAATAACAACCGTCGTTATTCCCTATGATAACATTTCTGATCTTGACGAGGTTGATGAAAAGGTAAAAGAAAAGATAACCTTTGAACCCGTAAAATCGGTTGAAGAAGTATGGGAAATCGCTCTTGAAAAAGAAGAGAAAGAAAAGAAAAAAGCGGTTAAACCCGTTGAAGTTTCAAAATCATCCCGCGCTTCAATAACACAGTAAGGTGAAAGATATGAGATTTGATAAAACAGAATTTACGGCGGCTTACGGCACAGCAAAACAGCTTCCTCCTTCAAAAGAAGCGGAAATAGTTTTTTCCGGTCGTTCAAACGTAGGCAAATCGTCGCTGATAAATAAACTTTTCAACAGAAAAAACCTTGCAAGAGTCAGCTCTGTGCCGGGTAAAACAATAACAGTCAACTTTTTCAAGGGTGACGGAGTTTATTTTGTTGACCTTCCGGGCTACGGCTATGCAAAGCGTGAGCAGGCGGAAAAGAAGAGATGGGCAGACCTTATGGAAGGCTATTTTCAGTCAGAAAGAAATATTGCTCTTGTTATTCAGCTTATCGATATGCGCCATGCCCCTTCGGCAGATGATATTATAATGCTCAACTTCCTTAAGGAAACAGGCATTCCTTTTGTTATTGCGCTCACAAAATGCGATAAGCTCAACAAAACGGAAACAGAAAAGAGAAGAGAAGCTCTTGAAACCGAGCTTGCCGATTATGCCGATATAAAGCGCATTGAATTTTCGGCAATCAAAGGCACGGGTGTTGAAGAAATGAAGGCGGCAATCGAAGCCGCAATCTGATGGAGGATATTAATATGTTTGTTTCGGATTGTATCTCAGTCAACGAAAAAGGTCATCTGACAGTCGGCGGCTGTGATACTGTTGAAATATCAAAAGAATTCGGAACTCCCGCTTATGTTTATGATGAAAATGAAATCAGAAAGAATATAAGAGAGTTCAGAAAATCAATAGATGAAAATTACGGCGGCAAGGGTCTTGTTCACTATGCAA
The DNA here is from genome assembly GCA_045645685.1 of Acutalibacteraceae bacterium. GTDB lineage: Bacteria > Bacillota > Clostridia > Oscillospirales > Acutalibacteraceae > CAG-177. The sequence continues at coordinate 617 of JAZRJH010000239.1, read as the reverse complement.
GCAAGGCTTTCAGCTGCAAGGAAATGTATCGAATATGCAATTCCGAAGGAATCGGCGTTGATGTTGTTTCGGGCGGAGAACTCTATACCGCTCTTTCCGTGGATTTTCCTGCAGAAAAAATTGCATTCCACGGCAACAACAAAACTTATGCAGAACTTGAAATGGCAGTTGAAAACAATGTCGGCAGAATTATCGTGGATAATATAACCGAACTTGAAACTCTCAATTCTATTGCCGCTAAGCACGGGAAAACCGTCGGAATCATGTTCAGAATCAAGCCCGGCATTGATGCTCATACCCATGACTTTGTCAAGACAGGTCAGATTGATTCCAAGTTCGGCTTTGCTCTTGAAACGGGCGAAGCTATGGAAGCTGTTAAAACAGCACTCAAAATGACTAATATTAAGCTTTGCGGTCTACATTGCCATATCGGTTCGCAGATTTTTGATATCGATCCGTTTGAGCTTGCAGCAAAGGTTATGCTTGAACTTTTTGCCGATGTGAAATCACAGACGGGTGTTGAGCTTGAAGAACTCAATCTCGGCGGCGGATTCGGAATCAAATATCTTGTGAACGATAACCCCAGACCTTTCGGTGACTATATGAAGTCTGTTTCA
>JAZRJH010000238.1:0-4015 GCA_045645685.1 Acutalibacteraceae bacterium | reverse complement strand
CCGGGAACAGTAACTTGAACTGCCCCTCCATTATCAACCGCTTTTTGAAAAGCTTCGGAGTTTTTATAAGGGTTGTTTTCAGGCAAAAAACCGTATTCGTTAGCATTAATCATAGCTTTCATTCCTACAAATTCATATTTGTCAAACTGAGTTAATCTCAGATGTTTTTGCTTCAAGTTCCTGAACGAACTGACCGACAAAAATATTCGTCAATAAAACAGCCGTTAACGTTCATATTGGTGATATTATACCGTGGTTTAATTTACTTGGATTTATCCTTTTTCCAGCTGCCCGAGAAAAAGAAGATGAGTCCTATGACTATAGGCATATAGCCTGCCAGTGCATCACCGTACCAGAAACCCTGGCAACCCATTCCAACCGCAAAGCCAAGCAGAGCTGAGATGCCGATACGGCTTATCATACCGTCAATGATGGCAACGGCAAAGTTCAGTTTAGCATTTCCTGAACCGTTCATAAGTGAAAAACTCACAGAACGTGTGGCGGAACCGTATATATTGAGAATTGCAGGAAGAACAACTATAGATGCTATCGCAAGCACATCTTCGTCTCCGGTGAACATTCTGAAGATAGGCTCGGAGAAGAAAAACAATGCAACAGCAAGGACTGTGGATATAAGAACACTGCTGTACAAAACCACTTTCATAATTTTAGGCACACGGTCATATTTTTTTGCACCGAGACTCTGACCTACCATTGTGCTGCCGGCAGTGGTGAATGACTGAGAAACAATGCCGATCATCATATTGATTTTGTTGTAAAGTCCTGAGAGCGCTGAAAAGACAACACCGTAAAGATTTATCCACGATGTAAGAACAATCTTTGAAAGGTTAATGGCTGCAGATTGGATTGCCATAGGTACGCCGAGAGCCACCAGTTTTTTGAATGCCTGACGGTCAATTTTGAAAGAGGCAGGTCTGAAGTCGAATCCAAAGCTCTCTTTTTTTATGTACAAATATGTAAGTGCGATAATGAAGCTTAACCCCTGCGAAATTACAGTTGCCAACGCCGCACCGAAAACCTCCATTTTTAAACCTGCAACAAACCACAGGTCGAGCACCATGTTAACTACTGCAGCAATGGCAATGAACACAAACGGTCGGCGGCTGTCACCCATACCGCGAAGAATTGCGCTTATGATATTATAACCGTAAATGAAGAACAAGCCGAAAATGCAGGTGACGGTATAGTCCATTGTGAAAGCGTAGGACTCAACGGGTGTGTTGAGTAAATCAAGCATTGAGTTGCGGATGAAATAACAACTGACGGAAATAACAACCGATATACCCAGAAGAAAGGTGAACATAGTACCTATTGTCTTTCGGACAGCATCCATACGCTTTGCACCCACATCCTGCGAGATGAGCACCTGACCTGCAGACGAGAAGCCCATAGCTACAAAGGTAAGCAGATGCAGAACGTCGCCGCCGATAGAAACAGCTGACATACCTTCTCCGCCGATATACTGCCCGACAACAATCATATCAACAATATTATATACAGCCTGAAGTGCGTTTGAAACGAATAACGGAAATGCGAATTTGAGCAGCAGCTTGGTGACACTGCCGTTTGTAAGGTCCGTGACCATAGTTGATTTTTGTTTGGACATATGCTTTCCTCTTTTTTATATAAACAATGATTTATTGTGCTAATTATATCATAAATGCAACAAAATACAACTTGAATTTTTGTGCTGTTTATGCTCATAAATAACCGGATAATATTTTTTTCAGAGTTGATATAACCCGAATAATTTCATTGGGTTTTACAATTACTGTACACTTAATAAAGATCAGGATTTAACAAGCAAGCCGCACGGATTTTATGTCCGTACGGCTTTGGCTGCTTATATGTGTACAGAGTCTTTTTTGCTTGAATTATTCGCTTGCGGACTGTATAATCTCAGCGATTGGGAAGTAATTACGGAATAATCTTTATAATATAATGACAAACAAAACCACTTCATCATAACGGTGAAGTGGTTAAATGTTTTTATGCAATTTTATTATTTCTTCTTCTTTTTGAATTCCTTCTGACCTCTTGTGCTTCCGCCGTCGCAAAGAATATCAACACCTGCAAGGTATCCGTTGCGTTCATCGGCAACAGTTGCAATAGCATAGCCGAGCTCTTCAGGTGTGCCCATACGCTCTTCGCAGGATAATTTGATAAGGAAACCTCCGTGTTCTTCTTCCATCTTACCCATATCGGTTGCAATCAGACCGGGGCTGAGAGATACAACTCTAATGCCCTTGGGGCCAAGGTCAAATGCACTCTTTGCTGCATACCAGCAAACAAAATTCTTTGAAAGACCGTATGCAAAGCCGTTCTTTTCATAATCGGTTTTAGCCATGTTTGCTCTCTTGATGAGTTTTGCGAGGAAAGCTGATTCATCTGTTTCTGCAAGAGGATATGCCTTCTTGGGAAGAATGAATGAGGGGAGTGAATAAGCTGAGTTTGATGAAATATCGCAGATAACGCTTCCTGCGTTCATCTTCTTTGAAAATTCCTGATTAACATAAACTGTTCCGAGGGCGTTGATACGGAGAATTTTTTCCTGATCGCCTGATTTGCCCATTGCGGGTGAAATACCTGCGGCATTGATAACATTCTTGATTTCGCCGAGAGATGCTGCATATTCAGCAAGCTTCTTGACGCTTTCACGATCTGATGTGTCGCAGGCAAAAGCATAAGCTTCATAGCCAAGTTCCTTGAGCTCATTAACGGCTTTTTCAAGCTTTGCAACTGTTCTGCCCGAAATAACAATGATTTTTTCCTTGGGCATAAATTTAGCTGCGGCAAGACCCATTCCGCTGCCGCCGCCTGTGATTACGCATACATTTTTCATAATTTATTTCTCCTTAAAATAAATGATGGTTTATCGGGATTTATATTATCATAAATCACTCAACAAATTCAAGACTGTTTTCACATAAAAAATTTTAATCATTTTTGACCTCCTTCGTTAATTCCATGTTTTTTTGCATACTCGCTTAAACTGTTTCTGCGTTCTTCCGAATACGGTGCGGTGAGTCTGAAACTTAATCTGCCTTTGAGAATTTCAAAAAGCATACCGCCTTGTTCGTCATCATCTGTCAGCTTGCAACAGTCGGGATATTGCTCGCTGAATTTCAGAAGTCTGTTTCGTAAATCCGTATTGTGGGTGCGGACATCGATGATGTCACTTTCTTCGTTGAAACAGATAACAGTATCTTTCTGTCGCTTTGTAAGTCCTGTTTTCATTTTGCCTCCTTTCCGCCGAAATCGGCTGATTTTCATAATTTTTTCTCGGTTCAAGAGCCGTAAAAAACACCGTTTCATTTAATGGATTTTCTCAAAACGATGCGTTGGTCATTTACGGTGCTTCAATTCGGCTTTTTGCTAATTTTTCAAGTCTTAACATCTCCTTTCGGGCATCAAAAAACAGCCGTGAAATCAATCACGACTGTTTTTGTCTTTTTGTTTGGTTTTCTTGTCTTTTGAGTGGGATTCCAAAAATTCTCCGTATTCCCTTGAAACAAAATCTTCGTATGCCGTTGCAATTTTCTGAATGCGTTTGTAAATTGCACTTGGAGTTTTATATCCGAAGAATTTTGCAATCTGTTCAAGGGTGCATCCGTCCATTCGCATCTGCAGAATATCTCTGTCCTTTTCAGATAGCTTTGCGGTGAATGCATCAATCATGAGCCTTGAAAGAATTTTTGTTTCAAAATCTTCGCGAGGCGCAGGTAACTGAATCAGCAAATCATCACTTATCTCGCCATCGGTTCTGACAACTTCATCAAGAAAAATCGGACTCTTTTTCTTATCCCAAGAGCAATACCATTTGTTGATGAAATCTCTTTTGTATGAGCTTTTGCGTTCGCTGTAATCTTCAAGCTGACGGTTATTCCATATTTCATCAATCATCGGTTGCCAATTCTGTTCTTCAACAATCATATCCGTAAGATTGCCGATGAGATTGCTGAACTGCTGATATGTAAGCCACGGGATTTGCATT
>JAZRJH010000237.1:0-13271 GCA_045645685.1 Acutalibacteraceae bacterium | reverse complement strand
GATTTTGAACAGATTGCAAATCTGATTACGGATTATGGAAATTCATATGATTCTGTCGATGAATCCGATTCACGATTTATTTACTTTACCCCCGAACGTTATTCTTCGTCAGGCAACATAATTTTCAAAGTAAAAACCGATTCTTCTTCAATGAGTTCAGAAGTAAATTTTTCGGCAGAAGAAACAGAAGTGTTCAAAAGAATAACGAAATGCTTTAAGGCAGAAGAAGCAGGATTTGATTCTTTTAGCATTGACAAAGAAGAAAAAATGGTTTATTTTCATACTTCTGACGGCAGATACTCTCTTGTTTATTCCGCAGAAAACAAGAAACCATATTATGTAAACGGAACATATGAACTGGAACGTGACCAAAAGTATGTTGTGGACAAGATATGCAGAAATTGGTTTAATATTGCTTTGAAATAATGGATATATGTATTATTTACTTCAATGAGAAATAGCCTGAAGATTTACGCTCGTTTAAATTATTTGAATTTCATTTGATAAATTCTTTTGGATACCTTTCTTTTTTATTAAACCAATGCAAACTTTTTCCGTTGCGACGGGGATTTTTATATACCGTTTGTTCCTTTTCCGAGCAGTCAGAAAAAACAAATTTTCTGTTCTTTCCTGAACTTCTCTGCCTGCTCTGCGCCGATAAAAAGTCTGCTGTCATATAAGGCGACAGACATCCTTTTCACCGCCGACGGAACAAAGGTATAACACACTAGACTTTGCGTACCGCAAAATCGTGTGCCAAAAGGAGATTTTCTCCCTTTGGATACCCACTTGTGCCGATTGTTGTGTGTACACACTTTGAATTTTTTGCAAAACCGCACCCGCAAAAAACCAACCGCATACACAAAAATTTTGCAAAATCAAATCCGCAAAATTCAATCGTCACCTTCATTTTTCTCGGCAAGTATGCAACAACTTTTTACATAAAATCAAAAATTCTATATGCCTCAAAAAATGAAAAAAGTCCGAAAACTTTCTCCAACTTTCAGAGATTTTTTCGGACTTTTATTTTATCTGTTCGGTTTCATATTTGCAATATTTATATTTGTTGTAAACATACCGTTGCTATATGAAAACTCTGCAACACCGTCATATTTTCTTGCAATGGTTTTTATGCTGCCTACACCGTAGCCGTGATTTTCTTTATCTTTCTTTGTGGTTATCAGCTTATCGGTATTAACGTTGCCGTCAACGGGATTTTCAATTGTTATGATAATTCTTTCGGCGGTAGTTATCATATCAAAAGCAACAACTTTTTCATGATTGTTTTTAACCTTGGCGGTTGCTTCGATTGCATTATCAAGTGCATTACCGAGAACAATTCCAAGTTCCAATTCATCAACGATAATCTTTTCTGTGAGCTTTGTTGATATACTCAATTTGATTCCTTTTGCATCTGCATCGTGAAGCTTTGATTGCAGAATTGCATCGGTTATAGGGTGACCCGTGTTCACAATTTTCTTGTTTGAATCATCGAGCATATCAAGGTTTGCTTGCATAACCTGAAGTGCTTTTTCTGTATCGGATTCTTTCAGAATTCCCATGATAGAAAGCAGAATATTTTTGATATCGTGTCTGAATGTGCGAATTTCGGTCTGATGTTTATAAAGTTCCTCGTAATGAGCAATCTGACTGTTGATGTGAGTTTCTGTGAAGAAAAGCTTTTCTTTGGTTTCAAGCAAATCGTTCTGCTTGTCAATGATATGGAAAATCGCAATGTTAGCAAAGGCAAGAATTATTGATGTAATAAGAGTTATAACTTGAAAACTTGTATCTTCAATTTGATAGCAACATTTCAAAAACATAAGTATTATCAATATTGATGCCATAGGAAGCAAGAAAACCCAAAGCGTGTTTTTCCTTAACGAATTATCTTGGATTTTAAACCTTTTTGCTTTCGTTAACAGAATTAATGTATATGCTAAAAACTTTGCTGTAAATGTTGCAATAGCAAAAATCATCGGTGTACTTTGAATAAATGATATATCTACTTTAAAAACGGGTAAAAGCACCGTTACAACAATTTCAGAAAAACCGATAATTAAAAACAAAAAGAGAATACTCAAAAATCTGTGGAATAGTTTCATTTCATATATCAAGCTAACTAAAAGCACAAAAATAATTGAAACAAAAATTACTAATGAGGATTCGCCCAAGAACAAATTATTACTTACAAACTGCAACAACAAAAACAAACCGCAAAGAGGTATTGCAAATTGTTTTTTAACTCTTAATTTATAGTTATCCTTCAGAAAGAAAATGATAATAAAAAGCTCGCAACAGTTACCGACAAAGTTGATTAAATATTCAGCCATTTCACCACTTCCGTTTCTTAATTAAACTGTTGTAACAAGCAGCACTTACCTTTTTAATTTCATATTCGCCATATTTATATTTGTTATGAATTTGCCATTGTTGCAGGTGAATTCTGCAATACCGTCATATTTCCTTGCGATAGTTTTTATGCTACCTACACCGTAGCCGTGATTTTCTTTATCCCGTTTTGAGGTTACAAGCTTTTTGGTGTTCACATTGCCGTCAACGGGATTTTCAATTGTTATGATAATTCTTTCAGCGGTAGTTATCATATCAAATGAAACAACCTTTTCGTGAGTGTCTATAACCCTTGCGGCTGCTTCAATTGCGTTGTCAAGAGCGTTGCCGAGAACGATCCCGAGCTCCAATTCATCAACGATAATCTTTTCTGTTAACTTTGTTGAAATACTCAATTTGATTCCTTTTGCATCTGCATCGTGAAGCTTTGATTGCAGAATAGCATCGGTTATAGGGTGACCTGTGTTCACGATTTTCTTGTTTGAATCATCGAGCATATCAAGATTTGCTTGCATAACCTGAAGAGCTTTTTCTGTGTCAGATTCTTTAAGAATTCCCATGATAGAGAGCAGGATATTTTTGATGTCGTGTCTGAATGTGCGGATCTCGGTCTGATGTTTATAAAGTTCTTCATAGTGAGCTATTTGACTGTTGATATGAGTTTCTGTAAAGAAAAGCTTTTCCTTGGTTTTAATCAAATCGTTTTGTTTATCAAAAACATAAAAAATAGCTATATTTGCAAATGCCAGTATTAACGATGTGATAAGGGTAATAATCTTAAAACTTGTATCATCAATTTGATAACAGCATTTGAGAAACAAAAGCATAATCAAGACCGATGAAATTGGAAGAAGAAACAGCCAAAGGGTATTATGATTAATCGTTTCATCGCTATTTTTAAATCTTTTTAATTTTGTAAAAAGCACAAATACATAAGTTAAAAACTTTGAAGCTAAAGTACAGATTGCAAAAATTAACATATTACTTTGAGTATATGCAATATCAACATCAAGTAACGTTGTCAATATCATAGCAACCGAAGCTTCAGACAGCATATTAAAAACACAAATTAGCACAGTAAAAAGTATTCGATAGATGATTTTTATTTTAAAAACAAGAGTAACCAACAAAGTAAACAACATTGTGCTAAAGATAATCAGAGGAGATTCTCCCAAGAACAAATTATTACTCACAAACTGAAACAACAAAAATAATCCGCAAAGCAGAATTGCAACATTCTTCTTTACCCTTAATTTATAGTTATCTTTCAAGAAGAAAAGAATGATAAACAATTCACAGCAGTTACCTGCAAGGTTAATCAGATATTCTGCCATTTTACCACTTCCATTTCCTTACAAAATTATTGTAAATAATCAAGGCATCCGCACGTCTTCTCGCACTCATCATAACCACTGCTCCGTTTTCAAGAACAACATCGGTTGCGTTGAATCGCTTGATATACTGCATATTAACGATATAACCTTGATGAATCAGAAGAAAACCGTGTTCACGAAGTTTTTCATATGCTGATGAAATGTTGCCCTGAGCTTCAAACGATTCGTTTGTCGTGTAAATTTTTAAGTGCCTTTTGTATCCCTCAACATAATAAATATCGCTTATTTTTATATTCATTCTTGTGTTTTGCCATTGAAGGGGCAGAAAGTTTCGGGTGCTTCTGTATTTATTCATCGCCCTGTTGAATACATCATTAAATTCCGCTTTGTCAATCGGCTTTACCAAGAAATGCAGAGCCTCGCACCTGAATGCATCAAACACATAGTTTTTGTGGCTTGAAACAAAGATGATGATTGCTTCGGGTGATGTTTTTCTGATTTCTTCAGCCGTTTCAATTCCGTTGATTTCAGACATTTCTATGTCAAGAAATATAATGTCAAACTCGTTGTCTTTTGAATAATGCAAAAGCAAATCTTCACCTGAACCGAAATCTAAAAAATCGGGTATATCGTTTTGTGAGAAAAACTCGCTGATAAGCTGTTTTATTTCATCATGTATTCGTAAATCGTCATCGCAAATACAAATTTTCATACTCGTTCTCCTATATTTTCACAATACTCCATAATCATTATAAAACTTGCACTAATATTTATAATTATAATACAGAAAAATAAAATTGCAATCACGCATTGAAAATCGGCGATTCGGCATTCTGCGTTGAAACCGCTTTAAATATTATATAAATTTAATATATAAAACCTGTTACATTTTAGTTTTCGCTGACATTGTTGTGCAAAGCGATATAGACCAAAATGCTATGTGAATCGTAATATTTACGGAGGTGCTTTATGAAGAAACTAACAAGCATTATTCTTGCTTTCACTATCCTTTCTTCAACTTTATTTTTTTGCACAGATAATCCATTGATAGCAAAAGCAGAAGAAAATAATATTCAGTCATTTATAAACGAAACGGTTGAACTGATAAAAGAAAACGATGCTGATAAAGTATTTGTTGCAGAAAATGAAGAAGAAATCGAAACCGCATCCTATGCTCTCTCCGTTGATGAAACTGAAGACACAACATTTCAGACTTGCCGATTAATAATCAAATCCGATAATACTCCGGACAAGCTAAATTCTGTCGGAATTGCAAGCGGATTTCAGAATTATCACATAGTTCAGTTTGCTACTTCTGAAGAAGCAGAAAAGGCATTTAACATTTACTCAACCGATAAAAACATAATTTCTGTTACTCCTGACAAAGTTTTCAAAGTAACAAACAAGGTTACGGTTACTGAAGAATCAACAAGCGAAGAATCAAAACCTTCCGACAGACTTGATTCATGGGGCGGTGAAATAACTGGACTATATGCAGTTAAAGACTACATCGAGGATAATTATTCAAATCTTGACGAAGTTATCGTCGGCGTAGTCGATTCAGGAATCTATCTTGAACATGAATTTTTCAAAGATAGAATTGCAAGAACATATTTTAATTCCGCCTCTGATGGTGAAGCAAACAACGAAAGTGATACTCCAGATGGTGTAGGTCACGGAACAAATGTCAGCGGCGTAATTGTAGATTGTACACCAGATAATGTTAAGATAGCTAATTACAAGTTTATTAGCAGTGACGGCTTTGGTACTGCATCAGAAGTATCACTTGCTTTTTTACAAGCGATCAACGATAAAGTTGATGTAATAAACGCAAGTATTGGCGTGCCTGACGAATCAGGATTGTTTGCAAGTGCATTACAAGAGGCGCACAAAGCGGATATTCCTGTCATAGTTGCTGCAGGTAATGAGTCAAACTATGTTGGAACACGTTTTTATGAATTGCCAGCAATGGACGAAAATGTAATATTAGTTTCAAGTATTTCTCAGGATGAGTTACCCTCATGGTTCACTGCATACGGTCACTGTGTTGATCTTGTTGCTCCTGGTGAGGATATAAAAACTACACACAAAAACGATAATTATTGTTTAACAAGCGGAACTTCACTTTCAGCTCCGATAGTTTCATCTCTGACCTCTATTCTCATCAGTCTCAACCCAGAGATATCTTGCAAAGAACTTGAAATCAGAATGGAAAGCACAGCTGTTCCTACAGATCTTATTGCAGAATCTGACTTGTTTGGCTATGGTAATATTGACGCAATTGCCGCCTGTGATTTTGAAAGAGCAAAACCTCCCGAAATCAATTTTGAATCGGGAAAATATATAGGTGAAATTATTTTGGAGCTTTCTGTAGAAGATGAATGCGAAATATATTATACTGTTGACGGCTCATATCCGACCAAAGAAAACGGTATATTGTACGAAGAAAAAATTCCTCTTTCCAACGATATTCTTTATTTTAAAGCAGTTACATATAGCACCAATACTCTTAAAAGCATCTGCACAAAAAAGTTTTACAGATTGCAAACACTTGGAACCGATGAAATGTTTACCATAAATGATGAGGGACAAATAACAGGTTATACATATGAAAATGTATGTGATTTGATTATTCCTGAAGCGGTTAAGGGCATTGCTGTTACAGATATTTCAGCCAATGTTTTCTCAAATGTAGAAATATACGGTGTAACGTTACCTAAATCTATGAATTGTGTACCCGATAACGCGTTTTCAGGAAATCAATTTTTAATATTTGCTGACGGCGAATCAATTGAAACAATAGGAATAAACGCTTTCAAAGAATGTAAAAATCTATATTCAATTAATTTTCCAAATGTTGTCGTTATTAAAAATTATGGTTTCGGGTTATGTGAAAGTTTGTCGGAAGCATATTTCCCAAATTGCATTTCTGCTGGTCAGTATAGTTTTGCCAACTGTTTCAGTTTAAGAAACGCCTATTTTAAAAACCTAAAATTTATCGGAAGATACAGCTTTGCTTCTTGTAAAATGCTATCAGAAATATATATGCCTGAATTAATCGAAATTGAAGCATCCTTAAGAATGAGTATGGAATTCGCAAGTGCGGAAATATACAAAGGCATTGAATTCATTAATATCGAGTGTGTTCCAGAAAAGACATTTGATGAAAGAACTATCATTTCAAAAATTGAATTCTCAAAAGCAAGAGAAATTAAATCATTGCCAACAGGAACATATTTAAACCAAAAAATAAAACTTGTTCTTCCATCAACGCTTGAAAACATTACTGAAACTGCATTAGCAAACTCTGAGCCTAGTTCATATATGGTTTACGGCACAAAAGGAACTTATGCTGAACAATGGGCAAATGAAAAGGGGTTTGAATTTGTCGAAATAACACCCGAAACAGCCGTTATTAATGATTTGCCCGATGAATACTATTCATATATGCGACCATTGGAAGCTGATGTGGTTGGATTCAACAAAACATATCAATGGTACGGTGCAAGCTCTCCGAGATATGCTAAAGGAATAGCAATTGATAATGCAACCGAAAGAAAATTCAACCCGAACGAACATCAGCAGTACAACTATTATTTTTGCAAGGTTATTAGTACAGATTTTGGTTACAACCCAATTGAAATAACAACCGGCATTTGTGAAAACAAATCTTATACATATACTCCGCCAACTTCAAACGGAAAAGTAACTATTGCTACTCCTTCAAACCGATATCTCAAATACGGAGAATCGGTAAATCTCTATGCTAATGCAACCGGACTTCCCGAAGATGCAAAAATCAAATGGAGAATTGTTGAAGGCAGTGGTGTCACCCTTGATGCATCGATAACAGGCAGAATATGTACCGTTACATCAAAGTCAAACGGCAATGTCATAATCGAAGCCTATGCTGTAAACAAAAATGGTAACACCATTGTCAATGAAAAAGGCAACAGAATTTGTGACAGAGAAGGCATCAGCTCAGAAGTTAGCCTTTGGTGGATAATTCTTTATTACATAAGGCAGATGTTTTCTATAACGAATACAGCCGTTAACATGATTTCATTACCTTAACAATTGAATCTAAAAAGGAAACAGAATCGACAAAAAAGCATATTGATAGTAAGGCGTCATTACACTTCAACGAATTTTAGTTAATCTATGTCTGATTTAGAAAAAAAGAAAAAAATCTTTCGCAACCTCTTGACATTTTAACGCAAAACGCCTATAATTATGTCAACACCATTCAGGAGGTTCTGTATGAACGTGACTAAAATTAACTTCCCCGCTGAACTTATTTCAAAAATTGTACGTTGTGTTGAGGATGCCACGGGCGATGATATCCGTGTTGATATCCAAAAAAACGATTTACAAACACGAAATAGTGTTCCTGCGAGAGTTTGGGACTTACTTAATACTAAATTAATTAACGAATTGGATATAGATGAATGCACAATCGCCAAGACCAAACGTGGTCCTTGGGAAATGCTCGTTATTTTTGAAAAAACAACTCAATGTATATTCACTTTTATGAGAGAAAAAAGATTTGAGGAACTCAAAAAGCAACAATATAAGCGAAGAAATATGCATTATGTTGATATGTTATCAAAACAATTCAATAGCGATTTGTTAGCAGAAGGAAATCAGCTTTCATGGTTTGAGGAAAAATCATTTTCTGATGAAGACAGACTTTGCGAATTAGTACAGAATCTTCTTTCCGAATTAAAAGGTGATGCCGATATAGTTAAGAACCATGTTTTGGTTCTTTTTGATACTGTTGGTTATCAGTTAACACATATCAGAGCAGTAATGGTTACTCCCTCGCTTGATATAGCTAAAGATTGTGACGAGAATTGGTCACAATATATTTCAGGTAATGAGAGTGCTGTTGTTGAAAAAATTGAAACACCTGCATCCCCATCAAATCAGCCTACTCGTGGTTTGTCTCTTAAGCCCAAGGCACTTAAGCGTCAAAAGGGTAATTCAAAAATCAAGGAAGCTGATAAAGAAAACACTAAAAATGCCTAATAGAATCTGTTTGTATTGATAAATACCCCTCATCAATTTTTATTATTTCTGTATATTATTAAATTTTATTTATCGTTTTTTAGAGGAGTACAACAATGAACAAAGTTTTTAATGGAGAACGATTAAAAAAAGCAAGAATTTATAGAGGTTTGACTGTTGCAGAATTAGCTGAAAAAGTTGGCTGTCAACGTCAAACTCTCTCTATGTACGAAATATCGAAAAGTTCTCCTTCGGATAACAATATAATTAATCTCATCTCCCGTGAACTCGATTTTCCAATTAACTATTTTTATGAAAAAAATATTTCAAACATATCAGAAACAGTATACTTCCGTTCCTTGCTTACCACAAACAAAAAATATCGCAATGAACAAATTGTAAAAATGGAATTTTTATCTCAGGTCTATATGTTATTGCAGGATTACATCGAATTCCCGCAGTTTGAAACACTTAATATTTCAAGTGATTTATCACCCAAAGAAGCAGCTAAAATGTTAAGAGAATTGTGGGGATTGGGGAACGACCCTATTGATAATTTAATTTCAATTGTTGAGCAACATGGAATACTAGTAACGTCTTTTGCTACAACTACTGATGATGTTGATGCTTTTAGTCAATTGGTAGCCATTGATGATAATCCTACTTTTCTTATTGCTTATTCAAACAATAAAACATCTGCTGCTCGAATTCATTTTGATATCGCTCATGAATTGGGTCATATTTTCTTGCATGATTGGAGCGAAGATATTGAAAGTCTTTCAAAAGATGAATTTAAGACTAAAGAAAAAGAAGCCAATGACTTTGCTGCAGAGTTTTTGCTGCCAGAGGAAACCTTTAGAAGAGATGCGCAAAATGGACCTCAAACTATACCATATTATAAGCAATTAAAAAAGAAGTGGAAAGTTTCAATAGCAGCAATGATTAGACGAGCCGAAAAGTTGGGCGTGATGACTACAGAGGAATATCAGAATCTTATAAGAATAATGCAGAGAAGAGGTCAAAGAAAAGAAGAGCCTTTAGATGATATTTTGCTTACAGCAGAACCGGCATTATTAAAAATGTCTGTTATGATGTTGTTACAAGAGAAGGTTTTTACTCCTGATGAGTTTATGAAAGAGCTTTCAGATGAGTACGGTTTAAGTATAAATGCCTCTGAAGTTGAGTATTTATTAGATTTGCCAAGAAGCACCCTTTCAACCACTAAAATACTTAATTTTCCAACATTACAGGTAAAATCAAAAGTTTAAATAATTTAACTCATAACACTTTAATAAAATTATAAATAACAAATGCAAAAATCCATACAAGCTGATTTAGGTGTCAGTTTGTATGGATTTTCTTTTGCTTGTAATGATTTGATGTCTGAAAGCGTTGATATATAAGGGCATTTTTGCAGATTTTTTGAATCTGAATATAAGATGACCTTGAGGGAGAAAATTAGGGATTTTGCATTACACAACTTTAAAATTACACATAAAGGAACTCGGCGAAAGCGATTTCTTCGGCTTGAGCTTTGCAGGTGTTCATTAGACCGACCCATTTCATCTGGTCGGTTTCTTTTAGCTTTTCGGTTACACCTGCGGATTCAGCAAGCTGTGGGATAAGGACATCAAGGCAATTTTCAATAGCTTTGTTGATTTCAGCACAATGTTCGCCGAGCTTTCCACGAAGTATCAAACGATTATAGAGTGCAGGTCTATGGTTACGAAGATAATCACGGCGCATTCTGCCGTATTTACCCAAAGGCGGTGACGGTTTGATTGTCAGGTTCGGAATGTAATAATCCCCGACTTTGGTATAGGTAAGTTTGTTTTCCATAAAATCAATCCTTTCGTTACATTATTTTTGATTGCGTGATAATATTATAATGTAATTACGGATTTGTCGAGGATGACATTTTTCTAAAACTGTCTCTTTATATTTGGTAATACCATTACTAAGAATTTCGGATTCGTTGAATGTGTGGTTTGCTAATTTTGTTTCACATGTTTTCTAAAGCTAACTTTTGCACGGTTTCTAAAGAAAAGAAGTTTATAGTATCTATCATTTTCAAGCCGTTAGATATGCATTTTGAAATCACAAAAGTAAACTCTTTTTGATTAGGAATATTAACTGCGTATATAACATATGTGTCAAATCCATTACAGAATTTATTTCTATATTCATATATGTAAGATGTTGTTGTGGATAACTCCTTAAATATAGTTTCGTATTGCATTTCTACTGATAATGATTTGTCCACCGTGGAAAAGAATACCGGAAAAAACAATAGAATGTTTTTATTTGTATTTAGTACTTTGTCAAAAAAATGGGTTACAGCTTTTGCTTCCATATCTTTTTGAGTCCTTAAATATTGAAGGCGACTATCATCGATATTTCTACAACAATTCCATAATAAAACAACCTTTTTCTTTAATGGCGGCGGGTTATGAAAAGCTTTTACCCCTGGTGCAATTTCTTGAGCTATTGGTGCTGTTCTACTCTGAAACTCTTTTAATGTTTCCGAAATCATCATCTTAAAATCTATCTCATATCCTGAAATGTCAGAAACTACATCAGGTTGATTATTATGCTGATCAACTATTATAGAAAATTTTCCGCCACATAAATCAATCATATTTTTACTTTGGTTTATACATTCACATAGAATTGATTCATATGTATTTTTGTCAGATATATAACAATGAGGAAAGAAATCATACTGTATAACTGCATTTTCCATTTTAGAATGTTCTCCTATGCATTATTTTTCAAAAGTTTTTATTAACTCAATACTTGATTTATATGTAGGTCTAACATCTGATAATTTTTGCATATGTTTTTTCATATTGTTATCAAATGTAATTAATAGATGTTCTTCGTCTATGTTACAAAGGATTATTGCATCCAAAATGTCATTTTTCAGGAATGGACTTCCATTTTTACAGCTATTAGCAACTATATCACAAAGATACTCTTGCAACCCTTTCTCTCGAATAGTATTGATAATTGGTTTTGAAATATCTGCCAAATACGCTGATGATTGGGCGTCTCCTGAAAGATTATTATAAGCTTTAGCTAGCTTTGATATGTAAACAATGCTTGTGTCAACTTTTTGAATTTTTTTTATTTTGTTTTGTGATAATGATATGTAATCAGTTTTTTCTAATAAATCTTTGAATTCGTCTTCGTTTTTCACATCTTTAGCTGCATCAAAAATCGATAATGAAATAGACAGAGAAAATTCTAAAAGATTTCTTATTGCATTTTTCACCTCTTTTTCACAATCATCGGTTTTGTATCCGTCTTCAAAAATGGATCTAAATACATCAAGATTATCTTTTGTCCAAACAGAAAAACATATATAAAAAATATGCTTTTTTAAATCATTTGCTTTTTCGCCTTCGGGAATATAGTAAAAATAAAAAGCAGAAAAAAGCAAAAGAGCAAAAGTAAGAGAAGCAAATCGACTTTCGGTATCAATTTTAATGTCAAGCACTTTACTTATCACTTGGTTAAATTCATTTTCACCAATATCACAATAATCACAACCCAATATCTCATCATAAGGGAAATACTTATTGTAAGCTATTTTAACACCATTGTTATAAAGGAATCGTGCTCCTTGATGTATGATGTCAATAGAAGATCGATATTTTGTTAGAAATTCAAAAAAAGAAACGCTTGAAATAGCCACATCATTTTTAGATATAAAATCTCTTAACTTATCATCATCTACACTTTCATTGTTTGATATTTGAAGTGCGTAATAAAATGCGTTTGTATCTATGAAAATCATTTTCTTCACCCTTTATTTTTAGTTATAAACCGTAAAAAACATCAAAAATCTTAAATTAAATCTGCTTATTGAAACAGATCTGATTTCATAGGATTTTTAGAAGCAGTATGTGTGTTGTTTTAATTATATCACTTCAAACTGATAACCTCAACCACAATGTTCCTCAAACACAAAAACTCCGTTTACCGATTGCTCGATAAACGGAGTTCATCATTTAGATATAGACACCGATATTCATATTCTGCCATTTGGAAAGTTTGAAATGGTCAACCATTGACTTGGTTTTGATATACTCAAAAGCGAAATCTTTGGTCAGGCTCATATCAACCAACTTAAGGCTGAAATTATCGGTTTTTTGCGGGAGATTTCCCTTATCCCTTAATAGCTGCCTGAGCTGCTGCGAGGCGAGCGATGGGTACACGGAAGGGTGAGCATGATACATAGTTGAGACCAATCTTGTGGCAGAATTCAACTGATGTGGGGTCACCGCCGTGTTCGCCGCAGATACCGTAGTGAAGGTTCTTGCCGCTTGCCTTACCCTTTGCAACTGCCATTTCCATAAGAGCGCCAACGCCGTTCTGGTCAAGCTTTGCAAACGGATCGAATTCGTAGATCTTTGTATCATAGTAAGCATTGAGGAACTTACCGGCGTCGTCACGGCTGAAGCCGAATGTCATCTGAGTAAGGTCGTTTGTGCCGAAGCAGAAGAATTCAGCTTCCTGAGCGATTTCGTCTGCTGTGATGCAAGCTCTGGGAATTTCGATCATTGTACCAACTTC
>JAZRJH010000236.1:0-8057 GCA_045645685.1 Acutalibacteraceae bacterium | reverse complement strand
AGCTTTTTCCGGTTATAGCTGAAATATGATGAATGTTTACCTTACCGAAGGTGTTGAGAGAACTGATTAATCCGTCAGAAACGGTAACTAAACTTTCGGGATTGGGGAACAAAATAATATTTTTTGCAGTGCTGTTTTCTTTTCTTTCTGAATTTTTAAACATTGTAATTTTTCCTTTCTGTAAATCATCTGTATTTATATTGAAAATCTGTTGTTCGGTCCGAAATGTTCCTGCTGCGGAATTTCACCGCAACGTTGTTTCGCTCGCGTTAAAACAGTCTTTGGACAAATCGATTTGGTTCTAAATTTGAATTCAATCTCGCTGTTTCAGCGGTCTTGGCAAAGCCGTATGATTTCGGACGGTTATTAAGTTGTCAAGGTGCAGGAGCGAACAGTTCAATGATATCAATTTTCTTAGAATCAACCTGACAGAGCAAAAAATCTTTTTGCCGCTCTTCACATAAAGTATGCAAGATTTACAATTACCATAATTTGTAATTATTGTGAAACAAGGATAATTGCCTTGATATTTATAGAATTTTTAAAAAGATATTTTGCAATAAATACTACACAGAGATATTGACAAAAACGCGAATTATCAGTTATAATAAAAGCAGAAATTTCTGCTAAGAAGGTGAATTATGACACTGGAAGAAAAATTTCTTAACATAAAAAGCAAGTTTGAGGATGGTTTTACAACTGCTGCCGAGCTGAACGGACTTAATTTCAAAAACTATGAAATAAGCAGACTTCGTGAAAAAGGATATTTAGTCAGAATCAGGCAAGGTATTTATAAAGTTAAATATCCTGAAACAACAGAACAAGACATAATCGGTGAAACGGTATGCATACAACACAATTTTGCTCCGCCTGTAAACAAAGCAAAACTTATTACTAAGGTAATTCCGGAAGCGGTTTTTTGTTATAACTATGCATGGTGTATTTGTTGGGGAAAGGAAAGGTTTCCGAAAACAATACACATCGCTGTTCCGAGAAACATATCGCGAAGCAAATGCAAACCGATAGAAGGCGTTGATTTGGTTGTTCACTATCTTCCGGAAGATCTTTACAGACAGGATGTTGTATACGGAGATTTGCCTCATTACAATACCGAAAGAACTATTTGCGATTTATTCAAATATCATCGTTTCAAAAGCGAAAGATGGCTTAGCGATACACTGCGCGAATATGTTGAATTAATTGATTCGGAAAAAATAGATAAACTTATTGCTTGTGCAGAAAAACTCTATTTAGACGGAGAAAGCAAAGAATTGATGGACAGATTTCTTTGGAGAAGGGCTGCAGGAAAAGGATACGAAAAAGCAAAAGCTATGAGAAGAAAAGTGAAGCCAAAAGCCACCATCAGGAAAACAGTTGCTGATAAATCTCCAAAAAAGATTCCAACTGTTAAGAAAAAAGAGACGTTGCCTTCAGATAAAAAGATTCTTGAACCTGTTATTTCTGCCGCATTTATTGAAGCTGAGGCAGACCATTTACATTTCTTAAAGTCAATAGATGAAGAAACAAATTACAAAGTTATGAAAAGGTTTGATGAACCAATTGACCCGGACAACTTTTGGTATTCAGATGATGACGAAGATGAAGATATTTATTAAAGATTTGTTCTTTTATATATTCAAAACATCACGAGTTTTTATGACTTAATGTGTCAAAATTTACGGTACTCGCATAAAGTATGTAAGAAAATAAAATTAACTTGTTTTCTGAACAAAGCAAAAAGCCAGAACCTACAGTTAACTATAGGTTCTGGCTTTTTACTCCCCTTTTTAAATTTGCACAAATATAACCGTCATAATTTGTCTAAAACAGAGAAAGTAAAGGTGATAATCAAATTTTTGCGTAACATTTCACGATTTTTGTCATATATTATATATAGTATATTTAGGAGGTATTATCTATGTATATTAAAGGATTTCCACTTATAAAATTCAAATCTGAAGAAATAATTAAGAGTTTACAAGGAGGAAAGATCTATCTTAATAGTTTAAAATGGTTTAGAGATTATGAAAATGAAAACGGAGATACGATTGTTGGCGACAATTATGAAGGTATGTTGCATGTTAATGACGGAGAACTAATAAATAAAGAAACTGGTGAACATATAAGTTTAAATGATAATTTGATTTCTACAACAAGCTCCAATGCATTTGTTTATTGTATGACTTTTATTTCTCCGAGTATTGAAGAATTTACTTTTTCTGAATTACAAAAAGAAGATTTAAAAACATTTGGTGATACAGCTCTTGTTATTCTTGACAGTGTGGAGTTTATAAACAGAATCAAACAAAAAGCTGCTGAAAATGGCTATTCATTATTATGCAATACAGTTCAATATTATGACGAAGAAAATGACAACGCTAATATTTGGATTTCTCTTTTGAACAACATAAACAATATTGCTTTTTGGAAAAGAAAATCATATAGTCATCAACAGGAGTTTCGATTTGTTATTTCTGCTGATAAATGCACAGAAGATCATATTGAATTGGAAATCGGAGATATAAGTGATATTTCAAAAGTATATAAAACAGAACAGGTTTTAAATGCTCAAATAAATAAAGTTGAATAATTGAATTTATAAATATTTTTGTTCAATAGCTTATTATTGAAATTATAAAGTAAAATTGTATAATATTATTATAAAAAGTAAAAACAAAAGGATGTGAAAAAACTTTGAGCATATCATCACGATATATAAACAATAACTGGTCTCAATTTAATGCTTGCAATCCAGACCCAACTACTTCGTTTGAAAATATGTGTCGACTTTTATTTAACAGACAATATTTTAATAATGCCGAAAATTTTCATTCAAATCCCAATAATGCCGGAGTAGAAGTTGAACCATTATTTTGTCAAAAAACAAATTCAAGAATCAGCTTTCAAGCTAAATATTTTTCGTCAAGAGTTGGATATGGCAAAATTAGAGAGTCAATAGATAAGGTGGTAAATCATTATCGAAACGAGATAGATTTAATCGTTTTATATTGCAATAAAAATATAGACACAACAGCACCGTCATATGTTGAAACGATAAAAATTGCTAAAGACGCAAATATAAAAATAGAATTAATTACAGATACCGCTATTTTAGATAGAGTTATTGAGTACCCCATAATCTCTGATTTGTTTTTTGGAACACATTCTCTAAACAAGGAATGGTTTGAAGAAAGACTGGATATAAGTTTAAAATCTTTGGGCAACCGCTATAACTATAGGTTTAATGTTGAGACAAAAACTGAACAATATATTGATTTGTTTTGTAAAAATGACAAGGCTATCAAATGGATAAATTCAAAAAAAAGCGAAGCAATCAAAAAAATAAAGGAAAATCGCTGGAAGTATGAAACCTATAAAGTTCTAATAAAAAAAATTATAGAAACAATAGCTGAAATACCCGATGTAGAATTTAGTAATATTATCGATTGTTTAAAATGGTCCAATGTTATTAAATCACAATACTCTGATGAGTTTTGCAAATTGGAGAAAGAACTTATCGAAAAGACAAATATGCTCTACTCAAGAGAAGAACCAAAAGATTCAAAACTATTAGAAAAAACTCAGAAAGAGGCTCGCGAAATAGAGTTTGTTTTATCTATACCTGAACTTTTAGGTTTTAATAATATTGAAAAAAACTTGCTTAAGAATAAATCATTAATCTTAAAAGGTGGTTTTGGTGTTGGTAAATCTCAAGCTTTTGCCGTCGCGACAAAAAGACTCATTGATTCAGACGGTTTTTCTTTGTTGATTTTAGGTGGAACATTTACCTCTGATGATTTTTTATTATCACAAATACCCGCCATATTAGGAAAAAAAGAATTAGGAATTGATGAAATACTCAATATTCTCGAGTGTTTGGGTGAGGTGAACCAACAAAATATTGTTCTTTTTATTGATGCAATCAATGAAAGTAAGCATAAAAGTATATGGAAAACAGGTCTTTTTCAGCTTATTGAAAAAATTGAAAAACTGAATTATGTACGAATAGCTTTGTCTGTTAGAGAAGGCTTTGAACCTTATGTTTTAGATGAATCTGTTGTTGAAAAAATGAAAAGAAATGAAACAGTTTCGTTAACTCATTATGGATTCAGAGAAAAAACTGCTCAGGCGATGAGAACTTTTTTGAATAAATATGGAATTCCTTTTTCGCCAACTTATTTTCTTCAACATGAAATGACAAACCCTCTCTTTTTAAAATTCTTTTGCGAAACATATAGCGGAGAAAACGAAGATATTTATACTTTGTTTGACAAACTCATAAAAAAATCAGATGCAGAAGCATTAACTGAAATTGGAATAAATAATTCTTCAAACATTTTAATTCATTTAATAAGAGAAATTGCAAGTTGTTTATTAAAAGAAAACAAAAAATTTATCAAAGAACAGGAACTTTATACTTTATCGTTTTGGGATATCTATGGTTTAAAAGATAAAAAGTTGGATTATATGCATTCTCTTTTAAAGTCCGGTATGTTTATATCATTTGTAAAGGAAGATGAAGTTTATTACTATTTTGGCTATGAGTATTTGCAAGATTATATTATGGCTAAAGTGGTTTTTGAAGAAATCAAAGAAAAAGATAAATTAAAAACTCATTTAAAAGACTCTGTATTATGTATTGAAGATGGACACATTAAAAAGCATCAAAACATCGGGCTGTTTGTAGTTGCTTGTAGCCTATATGCAGAAAAATTTGGTGAAGAATTCATCGATTTTTGGGATGAAATTAAGGATGATAGGAGTGTAAAGAAACAACTTGTTGATAGTTATACCGAATCATTCTTATGGAGAAAAACGAGCTCAATAAACATCAATAATTTTGTGGAATTTATTAATTCAAACAAAGTGCGTCCTGATATAGTATGGCGAGTATTTATCGATAATAGCACAAAAAAGAATCATCCTCTTAATGCAGATAACCTTCATAATTTACTATTTAAAATGAAATTAAATCATCGTGATTACCTTTGGACAGAGCACATCAACTGTTTAGCTGATGAAGACGAAAGACTATTTCAATTAGTAGATTATTACGAAAAAGGTAATAGCTTTGCAGGTGAGAACAGTGAAACCATGCGATTGTTGTTAATTTTATTTGCATGGCTATTAACATCTTCTAATCGAATATTAAGGGATAAAGCAAGTAAAGCTATGGTTGAAATATTAAAAATCAAATTTGAGTTATGTCTGCCATTGCTTCAGAATTTTGAAGGTGTTAACGATCCTTATGTATTCCAGCGTCTATATGCAGTTATATTTGGTGCTTGTATGAAACGCAAAGATAGGCAAGAAGATAACTATAAAAGACTTGCTGAATATGTATATCAAAATATTTTTGATGTATCGAAAGTCTATCCTGACATTTTATTGCGTGACTATGCAAGACTAATTATAGAAAGATTTCTTTTTGAATTTAAAGAAATTAACACAGCTTTTGATATCAAAAAAATCAATCCGCCATATAATTCCGATCCCATACCCCAAGTTACTAAGGAAACCTATTTGCCATCAAATTTGCACACATCTGGTTGGGAAAGAATTGTACATTCCATGATTCCTGACGGAGTTAAAGGTTTGGGTATGTACGGCGATTTTGGAAGATATGTTTTTCAAAGTTCAATTGAGAACTTTAAAAATATAGATATCGAAAATATTTATCACTACTCAATTCAATTTATTCGTGACGAACTTGGTTATACTGATAAATTGTTTGATGATTATGATTCTGCATATCATATGAGAAGCTTTGATAGAAGCAATTGCAAAAAGGTAGAGCGTATAGGCAAAAAGTATCAATGGATTGCTTTATATAACATTTTAGCAAGGATTGCTGATCAAAACACTATAGAAACCTATGATGAATCAGAAGATGTATACAAAGGAACATGGCAATTATACATTAGAGATTTTGACCCTACAATAAATATAAATATGCTTTTTAAAGAAATTCCTTTTTTTGAAAATGATATTTATGATATTGATTTTTTAGACGAAGATGATGTTTGCGACATTTCGAAGCTGGAGAAATGGTTAGAAAATGGGAATAAAATTATAGATTCATATCCCGAAACATTTCTCATTAAAGATGACGACGGAACAACATGGGTCAAATTAAAGCGATACTGTTCAAGCAGAAAAATGTATGGTTCATATGATGATTATGATGTTGACAGAATCATACAAGAATGTTGGATGATGGCTCACGGATATTTTGTAAGAAAAGATGATTTTGATGCATTCAAAAAATCACTTAAAAATGCAAACTTTATGGGAAGATGGTTCCCAGAGCCGCATACTTTCCATAATTTATATAACAGAGAATATCCGTGGTCAAGCGGAAGCGGTAATACATTTAAAGAAGAATGGCTTGAATATGAAGTTGAGACCGAAGAAACAGAAACAGTCAAATATACGAATTGGATTTTGCCTGAATGGGGCTATCATCCTGAAACTTTAATAGATGATAACGATGAATCAGATAATATGGGATTCTTTTTGACAGAAAAAGAATATGAATGTCAAAGACCCATAAAGAAGACTATCGGAAACATCTTACCATCGTATTCGTCATTTAGCTGGGATGCAGAATATGATGCTTCTCAAGAAGAAACAACATCATTTGATATACCTTGTGTTGATTTAGTTAAATTTTTCAACTTAAGCCAAAAAAATTCTGACGGTTGTTATTATGACGAAAAAGATGTTCTGGTTGTTTTTGACGGTTCCGAAACTGGAATAACTGATGGATTATTGATAAGGAAGGATTATCTTGAAAAATATTTAGAGGATAATAATCTTTGTCTTTTCTGGACTTGTTTAGGAGAAAAACAATACCATAAAAATAATCATAGTTATTTTTGGAGTGAGTGGAGTGGATTTCTTTATCTTGATTGTGGAAACATCATTGGTTCTGTTAAAAACATTGAAAACCCTAAAACAGGTAAGAATTTTTCAGTGAACGAATTTTAATTGGATATTTATTAACAAACATCCGTAGAAATATTTCTACGGGTGTTTTTGTTTAATCATCTATTACCATCAACCAGAAAAACAATTTTTATTATATAAACAACATCATTGATATTTAAAAAAATAATATGATTAAGCGTTTCAATAAAGCATCACTCATTTGATAATTATTCAAAAAACACTTTAAAAATTATTCGCAAAATTTGTACTTGATTTTAATATTATATGCGTTGTAAATAAAGCACATCCCTTTTGTATGATAACTGCTAAAAAGCAATAAACCCCAAGATTCTATGAGTTTAATTTTCTATAGAATCATCCCCTTTTTGATACTTGCGTAAGTTTTAAAATAATTATATAAAGTATTAAATTGCGATATTAAATTTTATAGTTTATAATTAAACTGAAATATTTCCAAAAATTTCTGTTACATTTTGAAAAATCGTTGACTACATAATGAAGGCTGATGAAAGGAGTGAAGATAATGAGCGAAAAGAAATGTGCAAACGCATTACTGCAGGAATGCTACGACCAATACCGCATCAGGCTTTTCAATTATTGTCTGTCACGCCTTAACGGTTCACGGGAGGCTGCAGACGACTGTGTGCAAGAGACCTTCATTGTTTTCTATAACAAACTTCTCGACGGAGAAGAATTTGAAAATCCGAGAGCGTTTCTCTATCGGACAGCCGATAATTTTGTCAAACGGCAAAAGCAAAAAGATGCTGTTGAATTGAAACGAAGTATCCCGCTTGATGAAGCAGCAGATGTCGGAGTCACTGATGAATATTTATCACGGCTTGATCTGATTGACTACGAGGAATGCGCAAAAATTCTTCTGAATCTTCTGACCGATGAAGAAAAACAAATCTATGATTTGCGATACATACAAAGAATCGGTGTTGAAGATATTTCAGAACAACTCGGAATTTCAAGACCTGCCGCATCCATGCGGTTGATGCGACTAAGAAACAAGATTAAAGATATGGTTTATTCTTTTGATATTGAAAAGAAAGGAGGCTGACGGAATGATGACAGTAAGCAGAGAAATTTTAATGCACCCCGAT
>JAZRJH010000235.1:0-1721 GCA_045645685.1 Acutalibacteraceae bacterium | reverse complement strand
TCATCGAAAGAAAACTTCCGCTGCCTTCCGAAATTGAAATCAACAACATTCTCCGTCAGATGGGCAAATTCAAGCCCTCGGACGAGCTTAACTGCGGTTCCTGCGGTTATAACACCTGCCGTGAAAAGGCAATTGCAATTTCGCAGGGCAAGGCGG
The DNA here is from genome assembly GCA_045645685.1 of Acutalibacteraceae bacterium. Classification (GTDB taxonomy): domain Bacteria; phylum Bacillota; class Clostridia; order Oscillospirales; family Acutalibacteraceae; genus CAG-177. The sequence continues at coordinate 1,565 of JAZRJH010000235.1, read as the reverse complement.
AATCTTCAATGTGTCTGCCTTATCTTAAGGATAAAGCGGAAAGCTTTTCGGACACAATAGTTAAGAACACTCCCAACGGACTTATTGTTCTCAACCAACAGCTTGAAGTTCAGCAGATTAACACCGCCGCAAGAAAGATTATGAACATCCGCAGCGCATCAGATGTTCTCGGCGATCAGGTTGTCAGAATCCTTGATCCGACTGTGTTTATGACCGTTCTTTCAACGGGCAGAGATGTCCGTGATCAGCGTGTGTATCTCGCAGAATATAAGAGATATATTGAACAGACGGTTGTTTATGACCGTGATTCGCATCTTCTTATCGGCATTATGCGTGATGTAACCGATGAAGAGGCAGAGCGTGAAAAGAAAGAAAACATCAGCCGTCAGACCGTTGAGGTTGCCGACAGAGTTGTTGAAAAGCAGATGCGCATTGTTCAGGAAATCGCATCGCTTCTCGGCGAAACTGCCGCAGAAACAAAAATCGCTCTTGCGAAGCTGAAGGAGTCGATTACCGATGAATGATTTGTGTGCAGATATCGGCTATAAAAGCGTCAATCATTATGGCGAAGAGCTTTGCGGCGACCACGTTGACGTTGTTGAGCAGGACGAAAACTCAACAGTAATTGTTCTTGCCGACGGTCTCGGGAGCGGTGTTAAAGCAAGCATTCTTTCAACCTTGACATCAAAAATAATTTCAACTATGATGGCAGAGGGTCTTCCCATTGAGGAATGTGTTTCCACCATTGCGGCAACTCTTCCTGTTTGTTCGGTGAGAGGCGTTGCATATTCAACATTTACGATTATTCATCTGAAAAACAACGATATTGCAGAGGTTATTCAGTATGATAATCCGCAGGTAATCGTTATCCGTGACGAGCAGAATTATGATTACCCCAAAACTGAAATGAACATCGGCGGCAAAAAGATTTTCAAAAGCATAATAAAGCTTCGCGAAAATGATATTTTTGTTGCAATGAGCGACGGCTGTCCCCATGCAGGCATAGGAATGTCGTATAATTTCGGCTGGAAGCGAGAAGATATAATTTCGTTTGTCGAAACTCTTGCTCCCGTCGGCTACACGGCAAAAACTCTTTCAACAATTATTGTTGATGAATGCTTCAAACTCTATGGCGGCAAACCCGGTGACGATGCAACGGCTTGTGTTGTGCGTATCAGAAAGCGTGAGCCGATGAACATTCTTTTCGGACCTCCGTCAAACAGAGACGATGCAAACAGAATGATGTCGCTCTTTTTCTCAAAAGAGGGCAAACACATTATCTGCGGCGGCACAACATCTTCCATTGCCGCAAAATATCTTAATAAACCGATTAAGGCAAGCCTTAATTTTGAGAAAGCCGATGTGCCTCCCATTGCGGAAATCGAGGGCGTTGACCTTGTAACAGAAGGTGTTATCACCGTTAACAAAGTTCTTGAATATGCAAAAGATTATCTCGGCGAAAATGAACATTATGAGCATTGGAGCTTAAAGCGTGACGGTGCTTCATTAATTTCCCGCTTGCTTTTTGAAGAAGCAACTGATATAAATTTCTATGTAGGCAGAGC
>JAZRJH010000234.1:0-10040 GCA_045645685.1 Acutalibacteraceae bacterium | reverse complement strand
TGCTGACTGTTTCGGGAGTGTCCGACGTTGACAGCTTTGATGAGGAAACGGTGGTGGTTTTTACGGACCTCGGAGAATTGACGGTCAGGGGCTCGAATCTTCATATTAACAGGTTGAGTGTTGAGGTTGGTGAGCTGACGGTTGAAGGAAATATTGCTGCGCTGATTTATTCTCAGGAAGCTGCACCGAAGGGCGGTTTTTTCAGCAAGGTGTTCAGATAAATGGAATATATTCAGGGTATTTCTTCGCAGACGGCTCTTTTCTTTTTGTCTCTCGGCTTCGGTTTTTTGCTCGGTGTTCTTTATGACGTATTCCGAACGGTAAGACTGATTGTATCCGGCGGAGAACGGTTTGTTTTCGTGATGGATTTTTTGTATTTTGCCGCTTGCGGAGTGCTCAGCTTTTTCTTTCTTCTTGTAACAGATGAGGGACGGCTGCGCATTTATACGCTCGCCGGCGAAATGCTCGGCTGGATGATTTATTATTTTTCATTCGGAGCGGTAGCAGTAAGGGTAACAAGCGCCGTTGCAAGGCTTTTCAGACGTATGTTTTCGTCGCTGTTATCGGCTGGTAATTTCGTTTTTAGAAAAATAGTAGCTCCCTTTGAAAAATTATTCGTTTTTTTACGAAAAAGGATAAAAAAATCAGATAAAAAAACAAAATATATCTTGCAAAAACAGAAAGGTATAGTGTATAATCTTTATAGTTATTTCTATAAATGTAATCTATTTAATAATAAAGGAAAATGATATGGCTGTTGCAAAAATAAAAGAGAAAAAAAGAAGCATCATTCTTATCGTGCTTTTGTGCGCCCTTGTGTGCTATTTTGTTGCAACCTTAATCAGTCTTCAGTCGCAGGTTCGTGCGCAGGAAAAAAATGTTGATAATCTCAAAAATCAGTATCAGCAGCAACTTGATGATAACAGCGAGCTTCAGCGACTTATCGAAGAAGGCAACGAGTCGGAATATATTGAAAAAATCGCAAGAGAGCAGTATGGCTATGCCAAACCCGACGAAAGAGTTTATTACGATTCATCTGTATATTAAACTGATTTCAGTTTGTTTATAAATTCATTTTTTTATGGAAGGATTCTTTACTGTATGCAATTTGAAGAAGGTGCAATCGTAAGCGGAAAAATTACGGGCTTGACTGATTTCGGAGCTTTTGTGGAGCTTGAAGGCGGAAAAACAGGTATGATACATATTTCCGAAGTAGCTCCCAACTATGTCAAGGATATCAGAGAGCACGTTTCAGTCGGTCAGGAAGTCAAGGCAAAAATCATCTCTGTTTCTCCTGACGGAAAAATCAGTCTTTCAATCAGAAAGCTGGCTGAACAGCCCAAAGAAAAGGAACAGCGTCCTCAGAGACCTCCGCAGAAGCCGAAATATGAAAAGCGTTCGGCTCCCAACGTCTGGAACGGTCAGAAGAATTCTGCTCCCCCCGCAGGTGAAAAGCAGTCTTTTGAAGATATGATGGCAAGATTTAAGGCAATAAGCGACGAAAAGATGACTGATCTCAAAAGAGCAAGTGACTCCAAGAGAGGCAGTGCAGGTTATTCCCGCAGAGGTGCCAAGTAATTAACAAACGGGGGCTGAGCCTCCGTTTTTGTGTTATATATAAAAGGTGGTGGTGTGATGCGTGAAATTGATGCGGCTGCAATTGAGCAAGCGGTTCGTGATATGTGCATTCTTGCAAACAAACAGCTTCCGCATGACCTTGAAGAAAGAATAGGATTCTGTGCAGGCTGCGAATGTGACGAACTTCCTGCAAGCATTATGAAAACTCTTACCGACAATCTCGAAGCTGCAAGAGAGCTTGATATTCCCATCTGTCAGGATACGGGAATGGCAGTTGTTTTTGCAGAAATCGGGCAGGATGTTCATATTGTCGGCGGCAGTTTTGAAGCGGCAGTCAATAAGGGCGTTTCAAGAGGATATACCGAAGGATATCTTCGCTGCTCTGTTGTCAGAGATCCTTTGAGAAGAGTCAATACGGGCGATAATACTCCTGCTGTTATTCACACACGCATTGTTGACGGCGATAAAATAAAAATCACCGTTGCACCCAAAGGTTTCGGAAGCGAAAACATGAGTTGTCTTAAGATGTTCACTCCTTCCGCAACAAGAGAAGATATTATCAACTATGTTGTTGAATCGGTAAAAACCGCAGGCAGTAATCCTTGCCCCCCGATGGTTCTCGGAATAGGAATCGGCGGAACTTTTGAGCAGTGCGCATTGCTTGCCAAAACTGCGCTTTGCAGAAATGTGAGCGAAAAAAATCCCGACGAATACTATTCTTCAATGGAAAATGAAATTCTCGAAAGAGTGAATGCTCTCGATATAGGACCTCAGGGCTTCGGCGGAAAAACCACGGCGCTGAGCGTTGCAATCGAAGCAAAACCCACTCATATCGCAGGATTGCCCGTTGCAATCAATGTAGGATGTCATGTTACCCGCCATAAGAGCATGACAATCTGATTTTTGTTGGATAATTTAATAAAATTTTATGAAACCCCTTTACAGTTTTTGTGCATATATGCTATAATACAGTTGAAGTTAAACACTTCAATAGCTAAAAAGGGGATGACTATATGAAAATCACAATTACAGGTCGCAAGTGCTCACCCAGAGACTCTTTCAAGGAGCATGCAGAAAAGAAGCTTGCCAAGATTGAGCGCTTCTTCGGTTCCGAAACGGAAGCGAAGGTTACGGTAACTGTTGAGAAGTCATCACAATCGGTTGAAATCACCGTCAAAAACAACGGCATGATTTTCAGAGCTCAGGAGACAGCGGAAAATATGAACGAAGCTCTCGACAAATGTGTTGACACCCTTATCAGGCAGATCAGAAAGAACAAGACCAGAATCGAAAAGAAACTCCGCACCGCAAGTTTTGATGCTTTTGCAGACGAATCAGATGTTGCGGTAGAAATTGATTTTGAGCTTGTCAGAAAGAAAACCGTAAATCTCAAGCCCCAGTCTGTTGACGAAGCTATTCTTCAGATGAATCTCGTTGACCACAACTTCTATGTGTTCATTGAAGAAACAATCGGAGAAGTTTGTGTGGTTTATAAGAGAAATGACGGAGGCTACGGTCTTATCACACCTGAAATTGAGTAATCATATAAAAATTTAGGATTGATTATAATGGCGGGAATCATCACGGTTCCCGCTTTTTTAAGGTGAAAATAATGAAAATAAATTTTGTAATACCGTGTCTTCTCGGCATGGAATCCCTTATTGCAGGGGAACTCAAGGACTTCGGTGCGGAAAATGTCAATGCAGAAAACGGCAGAGTTCTTTTCAGCGGCGATGAAAATATGCTTGCAAGAGTCAATATCTGCTCACGCTTTGCAGAAAGAGTTCAGATTCTTGTGGGTTCGTTTGAAGCAAGAAGTTTTGAAGAACTCTTTCAGGGCACAAAGAAACTTCCCTGGGAGGAATGGATAGGCTCTCTTGATGCATTCCCTGTTAAAGGTTACTCAATTAATTCAGGACTTTTCAGCACCCGTGACTGTCAGGCAATAATCAAGAAAGCGGTTGTTGAAAGACTTAAATCAAAATATAAAATCGAATGGTTTGAAGAAACAGGTCCCGTTCATCAGATTCAGTTTTCAATCATGAAGGACAAGGTTTCGCTTCTTATTGACACATCGGGTTACGGTCTTCACAAAAGAGGTTACCGTCTTGATGCAAATGATGCACCTATCAAAGAAACTCTTGCGGCGGCACTTTGCAGTCTGTCACATCTGAGACCTTATCACAAGCTTTATGACCCGATGTGCGGCTCGGGAACAATTCTTATTGAAGGCGCAATGATGGCGGCAAATATCGCTCCCGGTATCAACAGAAGTTTCTCAGCTGAGCGTTTCGGCGTTATTCCGAGAAATGTATGGACGGAAGAAAGAGAAAGAGCAAGAGAGCTTGTAAGACCCTGCGATGACTTCATGGCTTACGGTTCTGATCTTGATGCCAAAGCGATTGAAATTGCAAAGGTCAATGCACAAAGAGCAGGTGTCGGCGATAAAATAACATTCAAGGTTGCCGATGTTGCGAAATTTGCTCCCGAATCCGACAGAGGAACGGTTATCTGCAATCCGCCTTACGGCGAAAGACTTCTCGATATCACCGAATGTGAGAAGATTTATAACGCTATGGGTAAGGTTTTTGAGCAGAAAAAAGGCTGGTCTTACAGCATTATCAGTCCCGACGAAGAATTCCAAAAGGCATTCGGAAGAAAAGCCGATAAGAGAAGAAAATTATATAACGGCATGATTAAATGTCAGTTGTTTATGTATTTTAAATAATCAGGGAGGAAGAAATAAGATGAAACATATTTTTGTTATTAATCCTGCGGCAGGTCAGGGAAAGTCGCTTGACTTCATCAAAGCAAAGATTGAAACCGTTGCAAAAAAATATGAGCTTGATTATGAAGTTTATATCACCGAAAAGAAAGGTGACGGCATTGAGTATGTTGAAGAAAGAGCCAAGAGCGGCGAAGAGCTTCGCTTTTATGCTTGCGGCGGCGACGGTACACTCTATGATGTTGTAAACGGTGCTTACGGTTATAAGAATGTTCAGGTTGCTGTTGTGCCTCTCGGCTCAGGCAATGACTTTATCCGTCTTTTCGGAACTCAGGAAGAATTTCTTGAGCTTGAAGATCAGATTGAAGGCGTTCCCGTTGAACTTGACCTTATCAAATGCGGCAATGAAATCGCAATTAATCAGTGCTCCATGGGTATGGATGCTGAAGTTTGCGCAATGCAGGGCAAAATCAAAAAACTTCCTCTCGTAACAGGCGAGGGTGCATATTATATCGGTTGCCTTTATGCGATTATGAGAAAATTCCATAATAAATTCACAATCACAATTGATGATGAAGAGGTTATTTCAAAAGACTGCCTTTTCTGTTTCTGCGGCAACTCAAGATGGTATGGCGGCGGATTCATGGCAGCTCCTCTTGCACAGCCCGATGACGGTCTTCTTGATTTTGTTATTGTTGAAGCAAATATCAGCCGAGCAAAGCTCACAACTCTTCTTAACAAGTACAAGAGAGGCGAGCATCTTGACTGGGATATCACAACTTTCAAGAGAGGCAAGAAGCTCACAATCCACAGCGATTCTCCTGCTGCGGTTAATGTTGACGGCGAATGCAAATTCATAACCGACACATCATTTGAACTTATCGAAAAGGGTATGACATTTGTTGTTCCCAGAAAATCAAAGTTCCTTGTTGAAAGAGAAGAACGCCTTGCAGGCAAATAAGAGGTTTTTATGTTAAATACAAATGCAGTTAAGTTCAATTCATCAGGCAAGCTTGTTATTATGCAGGTCAGCGACCCGCAGGATATGAAATATGTCCGCAAAGCAATGGTCAGAATGCTTGATAATGCCTATGACCTTATCAAACCCGATCTTGTTGTTTTCACGGGCGATAACATTCTCGGCAATCATCTTCTTGATGCCCGAATCGGAAACCGTAAGATTGCAAGCGGAAAAGCGGCAACTCTTGAAATTATGAAGGATTCAATCCGACATATCTGCGCACCGCTTGATAAAAGAAAAATTCCTTTCGCAATGATTTACGGCAATCATGATGATATGAATGCTGTTTCAAAAGATGAGCAGGCAGATATTTACAGAAGCTATTCCATGTGTCTGCCTATGAACACCCGCAACGGCAAGGTGGACTGCGATACATATAATATTCCTGTCTATTCCCGTGACGGCGAAAAGGTGAAGTTCAATCTCTGGATGCTCGACAGTGCATGGTATGATAAATCCGAAGATAAATGCTACACCGCAATCAAGCCCGAAACCGTTGAATGGTATAAGCAGACATCCGCAAAACTTAAAGAAGAAAACGGCGGAGAAACCGTACCTTCGCTTATGTTTGCGCATATTCCGCTGCCTGAAATCACAAATCTTGTTGAACAATGCGGACCGAATGATGCAGGTGCCGTTCTTACTCATGCAAAGGGTTGGTGCAGACTTAAACCCGATATGGCAAGGGGCGTAATGCTTGAATATCCCTGCATTCTTGAAGAATCATCGGGACTTTTCGATGCTGTGCTTGAATGCGGAGATGTCAAGGGCATTGTTTCGGGTCATGACCATGTGAATTGCTTTGAAGGTAATTACAAGGGCATTGATTTTATTCAGACATCATGTGCATCGTTCCGTTGCTACGGCGGTGAAATGCGCGGCGTCAGAATCTTTGAAATTGACGAAAGAGACCCCGAAAATTACATGACCTATTGCTTCAATTATTCCGATCTTTGCGGCAGGGGAATCGGCGCAAAAATGAGATATTTCTGGGATGCCGATGAGCTTGAAAAAACAAAAATGACAGTTCTTGCAGGCTCTGCAGTTGCTGCAGGTATCGTTGGTGCGATAATCAAAAAGAAATAAAGAAAAGAAGTGTATGGTATGAAAAAACTTATCGCTGTTCTTCTTGCGATTATAATGATTTTCAGCATTCCTTCGCTTGCATTTGCAACGGAAAACGGTGAGATTCCGCCTGATGTTTCGCAAGAAACAGTTGATGACGGAGTTGTTGCAACTCTTTCTGTTTGCTCTGCAATATATGTGTGGCCGATTTCGGGTCATACATGGATTTATGTTCATAATTATTCCGATGAACCCATTCAGTTCGGTCATTACGAAATTCCTGTCGGTGAAGGTGCTTCTGTCGGTGTGTTTTCATTCTCCGTAAATGACGGATGGGGAATATACTATAATATAGAAGCATATAAAGAAAATACCAAAAACCGCATGGATAAGGTCTGGTCAAAAACAACGGAGCTTGACGCTGAAGAGCTCAACACTCTCAATAAAAAACTTCTGAGCTATCCGAATTATTGGGGCTTCGGCGGAAACTGTGCAACCTTTGCTTTTTCAATGTGGAACAGCGTTACCCATGAAGGATATTTTTCGCTTCTTATTCCTGCAATCACACAGTTTATGCTCATGGTAAGCGGTGCTGAAAAAGGTACGCTTGAAATGTTCTGTCCGCCCAGAGAAAAGGTATACAGACTTAAAGGTTCAGGCAACAGTGCTCATCTTGAATCGGCAAGCGATTATTCGGTAAGTTGAGGTGTGATTATGGCTAAAGAAAAAAGATTTGAAAAGGTTTATTCTCAGGATTTAGGCGGCACAATAATTTATGTTGACAAGGAAACAGGAGTTAATTATCTCTTCGTTGCCAACGGTTATGCAGGAGGCTTAACCCCTCTGCTTGACCGTGAAGGAAAACCCGTTATAACTCCCATAGTTAATAAATAAAAATCACTCAACTCCTGAATTAATCGGGAGTTGAGTATTTTGTTACATAAATGTAATAACAGTGTAATTATTTGTAATTTGACAGTTTTGGTTTTTTAGTTCTATAATTTAATTATAGAATATGGGGGTGTAAATATGAAAAGAATAATCGCTGTGTTATGTATTTTCAGTTTTCTTTTAGGAGTTTTGAATTGCTGTGCAAAAGACAGTTCAAATGATGCAGAATCAACAACCGCTTTTGAACACACACTTGAATTAACAACTGAAGAATTGACCGAAGATATTGAGTTGGAAACAGAAGAAATAACAACAACTCAACCTGTGACTCATGTTGTGGCAGGCGAAATAATAATTGATGATGGTGAATACCGATATAGAATTAATAAAACCGATTTTGAAAAAAACTTTGATGAAGAACTGCTTTTAAAATTATCGGAGACAATTCCGATGGAATTCGGTTATGAAGATTATGATAAATGGAATTTTTCTGCAAATGTTATTCTGAATGATGTGCTTCTCGGTAATGAATCAAGAATCGGATATTGGATTGAACGATATGATTTTGAAAGCGAGCAGGCAAAAAAAGCTCAGGAAGAAATGATGAGTTATAATGAAAAAATAAGGCTTCATGAGTATTTTATATCGGATATTCCTAAGATAAATGAGTATCTGATTAAACTTTTTGGACCCGATGCAGGTGTAATCGACAAGAATGATTTTGAAGAATATAGCGTAATTGCAAACAGCGAAAAACATCCGTTTGAAGACTTTAATTATAAATATAATTTTAGATTTTTTTATTTACCCGAAAGTAAATTAGTCGTTTGCGGTGTTAATGAGTTTGGAGATGAAGACACCAGGATGCCTTATATGTGTGATGTCAAAGAAAAAGACGGTTTATATACAGTCAGGGCTGTTTCGGGATGGTATGGATATTATTACGGTAATTATACGTTTTTGACTAAACAAAATGACTGTTTTGAAGCTCTTCATTGGTATACTAAAGGTTACCTTGAAGAATGTATATATACAATTGCTTGTGATGATGACGGCAATATGTATATGAAGAGTACAGAAAAATCGTATATTTTGCCTGAAAATGCAGAAAATAATTATTATGCTGTATCAGATGCCGAAATCAAAGACAGCAGATATTCTTCGGATGAATTGACAGTTATTGATACATTATCAAAAAATGAAAAAGTTTATTCTTCCGGATTATATTTTGGCGGAGGAAGAATTGTTGTTACCGAGAAATATGTCGGTATTGTTGAAGAAGATTTGTTGAAAGAAATAAAATAAAAAATTAATCCCCGAAAAGGTTAAAAGCCTTCTCGGGGATTTCTGTTTGTATAATTTAATTAAAGAGTTGTAAGGGTTTCCATAACGTAGTTGCCGAAATCTTCGCAGGTTGCACCGTCTGCTCTGCCTGTAATCTTGAGCTTCTTTTCTTCATACATGCAGATGTCGAGTGCTCTTTCGAGCTTGTCTGCTTCAGCCTGTTTGCCGATGTGTGAAAGAAGCATAACTGCTGCTCTGAGCATTGAGCAGGGGTCAGCATACTGTCCTCTGCCTTCTCTCATCATTCTGGGTGCTGAGCCGTGGATAGCTTCAAACATAGCGTATTTCTTACCGATGTTTGCGCTGCCTGCAGTACCTACGCCGCCCTGGAATTCAGCTGCTTCGTCTGTGATGATATCGCCGTAAAGATTGGGAAGAACGAAAACCTTGAAATCTGTTCTTCTTTTCTTATCGATGAGCTTTGCGGTTGTGATATCGATATACCATTCGTCGGTTGTGATTTCAGGATATTCCTTGCCTACTTCTTTGCAGAGATTAAGGAATTTACCGTCGGTTGTCTTGATAACGTTAGCCTTCTGAATGATTGAAACTCTGTCTTTCTTGTTTCTTCTTGCATAGTCATATGCAAGTCTTGCGATTCTCTGTGTGCCTTCTGTTGTGGTAACAACAAAGTCCATTGCAAGGTCGTCTGTGATGTTAACACCCTTTGAACCTACTGCGTATGCACCTTCTGTGTTTTCGCGGAAGAATGTCCAGTCAATGCCTTCTTCGGGAACCTTAACGGGACGGAGATTTGCAAAAAGGTCAAGAGCCTTTCTCATTGCAACGTTAGCGGATTCAATGTTGGGCCAGGGATCGCCTGCCTGGGGAGTGGTTGTGGGTCCCTTAAGGATAACGGGGCATTTCTTGAGTTCTTCAAGAACATCATCGGGAATAGCCTTGTTGACCGCAACACGGTTTTCAATTGTAAGACCGTCGATGGTCTTGAACTCGATTTTGCCGTTTTCAACATCTTCCTTAAGAAGGAATTCAAGAACTCTTGCTGCTTCGTTTGTGATGATGGGGCCGATACCGTCGCCGCCGCAAACGCCGATTGTGAGCTTGTCAAGAGTTGAATAATCAATGAAATCGCCCTGCTGTTTTATAGCTTCGCTTCTTGCGTCCTGTTCTCTGATAAGAGCTTCAAACTTTTCAACAGCAGCTTTAATCTGTACTTCTGTCATTTTATTTTCTCCTTATTTACCGATATTCTTTGTGTAGTTGAGAAGTCCGCCGTCAAGAATCATAGCGGTCTGTCTGTCTGAATAGTCATAAGCAAGCTCGTATTTCTCGCCCTTTGTGAGGTTTTCAAGAATAACTGTTTCGCCCTTTTCGATTGTTGCTCTGATACCCTTGAGTGCAAGCATATCGTCTGTGTCAATCTTGTCATAATCATCGGGGTTTGCGAATGTAAAG
>JAZRJH010000233.1:0-4544 GCA_045645685.1 Acutalibacteraceae bacterium | reverse complement strand
GGGCTGAATGAAGCAAAACCGCCCGTATATCTGAAAGCTGTAAGATTATAATCGGGGATTTTTGCGCCGTAATAAAGATGAACAAGATAGTTTTCTTCGTAAATTTCAAAAATATAGCTTGAAGTTGCAGTATCAAGCTTGAATATTCTTTTTTCGCTGTCAAAACTGATAGGCATAAATTATTTCTCCTTAATCATATGGTTAACTTCATCACGAAGTGCGAGAAGCCAGTTATCATCATGGGGATAGGTCTTGAATGTCAAAGGAGTATCAAGACCTTTTTCAATGAGTCCGAGCACCTTTTCTCTGCCGATTTTCTTTTCAAGAGTTGTGAGTGCCGATAAATCCTGAAAACCGTCATAGAAAACCTTGATTCTGAGCGACTGAATCGTTTCGCCGTTTGCGGCAGGATAAACCATGAATGAGTCGCCCGAAGGGAATCCGCCGCCTGCATCGGTAACTTCATAGGGATTAATCGCCTTGATTGAATACTGCGAATTATAGAAGTTATAACCCCACTGCAGGAAGCCTTTGATATCGTATTTATAAAGTATCACACCGAGAACACGGTTGCGTAACGACGGCATTGAAACAAAACGGTTCGGAACATAATCCGTTCCCTGGCAGCAGCAATAATATGTCCAGAGATCTTCAACATTGCCCGCAAAGGGATTAATATGGTCTTCGGAAGGAATGGGATTCTTCACCGCACCCGTTTCATAAAAATCATAGTCGGACAAAGCATCGATAACCCTGAATCCGGGGAAGCATTCTGCAATGAGTTTTGCTCTGCGCTTGTATGTTTTCAGATGTTCAAGACAGGGTTCATCGGAAACATGGAAGAAGCAATTTTCACGGATTCCTTCTTCGTCAATAACCTTGATGAGTTTCTTTGAAAACTGACGGAGAAATTCGTCATATTCCTTGCTCGATGTTCTTGTGAACCAACCGAAGATTTTCTTTTCTCTGCCTTTTCTGTCGGTTGCAACGATTTTGGGAGCGTGCTTTGCACCCCACTGAGTGAAGAGATGGCTCATTTCAAAATATTCAACACCGCATTCACGGCACATTGCAATCCACTTGCGAAGATTCACAAAATTGAATGAATATTTTCCGCCTCTTTTCTTGACTTTTACAAGCTGAACCGTTCTTCTTTCGCCGCCTACTTTTGTGTCAAGCGGAGGAGTGAAAAGCGGTGTGAGAATGCAGTTAAGACCGTGTTCAACCGCTGTTCTGATAAAGTTTTTATTTATGCGCCAATATTCATCCGAAAAAGCATCAACACCGTAATAATTACAGATGCAATCGGAATGATACCAGTTTGTATAAATAATCTCCTGCTTCGAAAGCTCTGCATCGATAATCTCAATTTCAGCCTGAGTCTGAGCTGTCATATCGCCTGAAATATCAACGGTTACAGAGTTTTTACCCGTGATGATTCCGTTGCCGCTGATTTCAATCCAGAGGCTGTACCACTTGCCTTTTTCAACAGAAATTTCTCCGTCAGCAGGAAGAAGATAATCGGGATACATTCCCGAAGTTTTGCGAAGATAAAAATCATCCGCATCATCAAAACAAGCATTTCCCACGGGAATATCTTTAACAAGATAAATTTCAGAAATTTCCGAAAGTGTACCGCCGAGAGAAGCGGTTATTTTTCCGTCTGTTTCAGCGCAGAAAGCAACCTGAAACGACATTTTTTCATTCTTCAGCATTGAAATGATTTTTGTTTCGGAAATATTCGGTTTTTCATCCGAAAAAACTTTTTCAAGAGAATTAAGAATAAATAATTCCATATTTATACCCCTTATTTCGACATGAGTCTGTCTTTTGCAACAGTTTTATCGATTGCGGTTATAACGGAATTTTCAAATCCCGTTTCCTTAAGACTGCACACACCTTCAACTGTTGTGCCGCCGGGCGAAGAAACATTTCTGACAAGGTCAGAAACCGAAAGACCGCTTTCAAGAAGCATTTTTGCGCTTCCGAGCATCATCTGGGCGGCAATATCCTGCGCTGTTTTGGCAGGCAGGCCGTATTTTATGCCTGCAGTTGCAAGCGCATCGGCAAACATATATGCAAAAGCAGGGCCTGAGCCTGCAATTGCTGTGAAAACCGAAAAATATTTTTCTTCAAGCAAAACCGCTTTTCCGAAAGAATCGCAGAGCTCAAGAACAAACTCTTTTTCGGCATAAGAAACATTCTCTGTTGCACAAACAGCAGTCATAGCCTGACCGACTGCAGCATTGATATTGGGCATTATTCTGACCGCTTTGACACCAAATCCGAAGTAATCCGTGATTTTTGAAGTCTGAGTGCCTGCCGCCGTTGAAATAACAAGCGGATTCTTTGCTTCAACTTCATTTTTTATTTCGTCGGCAAGAGATGCAAAATCTTTTGGCTTGACGGCGATGATTATATTTTCGCATTCCGATGCAACTTCGTTTGCGGATTTTGCCGCAATAACGGAAAGTTCTTCGGAAAGTTCTTCAATCTTTGACTGATTGATATCATAAACAAGTATTTCGGAGGCCTTTACAGTTTCTGAAGCAACAACTCCGCGGAGAATTGCGCTTGCAAGATTGCCTGTACCTATAAAACCTAACTTCATCTTAAACTCCTTAATAATGGAATAAAAGCGCAAAGCTTCCGCTCTGCGCTTTGTTTCTTAAAGGTCTGATGTGCAATTGGGGCACTTTGTAGCGCCGATTGCAATTTCGCTCTTGCAGTAGGGGCATTCCTTTGTTGTGGGAGCAGCGGGAGCTTCTGTTTCTTTCTTCTTTGTCTTGTCGTTGATTGTGTTGATTGTCTTGACAAGGCAGAAGATTACGAAAGCCATGATAAGGAAGTTGAGAACTGCATTGATGAAGTTACCGTAAGCAATAGCAGCAACGCCGGCTTCCTGAGCTTCAGCGAGAGTTGCGAATTCGCCTTCACCGAGAAGAATGAACTTGTTGGTGAAATCAACACCCTTTGTTGCAAGGCTGATGACAGGCATAACGATGTCATCAACGAGTGACTTGACAATTGACTGGAAAGCGCCGCCGATGATAACACCGACTGCAAGGTCAATAACGTTGCCTCTCATGATGAATTTTTTGAATTCGCCGAAAAATCCGTTTCCTTTTGCCATGATTTTTACCTCCGTTATTTGATTTCTTATATAATATAACAATAATTTTATAAAAGGTCAACACCTTCAAGGTTAAAATTTGGAATAAATCCTTCCGTTGATGACTCTTTGCTCTGAAAATAGCAGTTTTCAAATCCGAGAGCCAGAATTTTGTCCTTTACAATTTTGTATTCCCTTGCGGAAAGACCTCTGTCAATGGGCGGCATTTCCTTTGCTTTTCCGAAAGGGGTATATTGCCGCATGACACTGATATATGTTTCGTCAGAAAGATTTTCGCTGACCCATGTGAAAACTTTTATGGCCTGAGAAATGTTCCCGGGCAGAACCATGTGCCTGATAATTATCCCTTTTTTTGCAATGCCGTTTTCGTCAATCTGAAGGTCGCCGACCTGACGGTACATTTCAAGCACAGCAGAAGAAGCATACTCAAAATAATCTTCCGCATCGGAATATTTCTTTGCGGGAGCTGAATCAAAATATTTTATATCAGGCAGATAAATATCAACCAGACCTTCAAGCATTTCAAGGGTTTCTGCTTTTTCATAGCCCGATGAATTATATACAATCGGCACGGGAGAATTATATTTTTTGAGCACCTTGGCAAGCATGGGAGCAAAGTGAGTCGGAGTAACAAGATTTATATTATGAACACCTTTTTCAATAAGATTATCAAAAATTCTCATCAGTTCATCTTCGGTCACATCTTTTCCGAATGCATTGTGGCTCACATCATAATTCTGGCAATAAACGCATCCGAGATTGCAGCCCGAAAAGAAAACCGTACCCGAACCGTTATTGCCGCTGATGCACGGCTCTTCCCAGAAATGAGGAGCGGCACGGGCAATTCTGAACTTTTCGGAAACGGAGCAAAAACCGTTATTGATATCCCTTTGCGTCATGCATTCACGGGGACAAACCGAACATTTCACACTAAAAACCTCTTTTAACAAATTATATACATATTATACAATTTATTTTAATAATTGCAAGCCGATTTTTCGTTGCAATATTTATAATTATAGTGTATAATATATTGGAATATTGCCGAAAGGGTGATTTTATGCTTTTAACAATAGATATCGGTAACACTAACATTACCGTCGGTGTATATAACGGAGATAAGCTCGCCTTCATCTCGAGGCTTGCCACAGACCGTTCAAGAACTCCCGATCAGTATGCAATAGAGTTCAGACAGATTTTTGATTTATATAACACACCGTGCAACAGTTTTTCGGGCGGTGCAATCAGCAGCGTTGTTCCCGAGCTTTCATCAACAATCAGCGAAGCGGTTGAAAAGATAACGGGCAAAAAGCCCATGATTCTCGGGCCCGGAATCAAAACGGGAATGAATATTCTGATTGACAATCCTGCTCAGCTCGGTGCCGACCTGCTCGCAGGATGCATAGGTGCG
>JAZRJH010000232.1:0-2444 GCA_045645685.1 Acutalibacteraceae bacterium | reverse complement strand
GAGCTTAAATCACGCGGCTGTGACTACACAAGAACAACAGGCATTTGGCAGACCGTATGGCTTGAATTTGTTCCCAAAGCATATATCAAGAGCTTCAAGCTCTTCCCCGATTATGTTAACGGAACTCTCGGAATAACTGCTGTTGTTGAGGGTGAAGGCGAATTTGCCGCTGAAGCATCTTTTAATGGAAAACCCATGGGAAGCTTTGAAAAAACAGCGGTTTCAACCGTTTCGGGTGAAATTGACCTCAGTGAAATTCATCTTTGGGAAGTCGGTTGCGGCAGACTTTACGACCTTGAACTCACCTTCGGCGACGATAAGGTGAAGAGCTATTTCGGTTTAAGAAACGTAAAACTTGATGATTACAAATTCCTCATCAACGGCAAATCGGTATTCCAGCGACTTGTTCTTGACCAGGGCTTCTACCCCGACGGTATCTATACCGCACCCACAGATGAAGCACTTATAAACGATATAAAGATTTCTCTTGCAGTCGGTTTCAACGGTGCAAGACTTCATCAGAAAGTATTTGAGGAAAGATTCCTTTATCATTGCGACAGACTCGGCTACATTGTATGGGGCGAGCACGGCAACTGGGGTCTTGACCATTCAAGCCCTGCCGCACTCGGCGCAATGCTTCCCGAATGGTGCGAATGCGTTGAAAGAGATTTCAACCATCCCTCAATCATCGGTTGGTGTCCCTTCAATGAAACATGGGATTTTGCGGGCAGAAGACAGAATGACCTTGTGATTTCAACAATCTATAAGGTTACAAAGCATATGGACGAAACCCGCCCCTGCATTGATACAAGCGGTAACTTCCATACAATAACCGATATCTTTGATGTTCACGATTACGAACAGGATTACAAAATTTTCAAAGAGAATTATGATAAACTGATGACCGAAGGCATTCTCTATGAAAGATTCCCCGACAGACAGATGTACAGCGGCAAGGGTTGTGCGTGGGTAAGCGAATACGGCGGACTTCAGTGGTCAAAGGGTGACAGAGGCGACGCCTGGGGCTACGGCAACGCGCCCAAGACAGAAGAAGAATTCATCGAAAGATATGCAGGTCTTACCGATGCACTTCTCGATAACTACAGAATGTTCGGCTTCTGCTACACTCAGCTCTATGATATTGAACAGGAGCAGAACGGTCTTTACTACTATGACCGTACTCCCAAGTTTGACCCCGAAATCTTCAGAAAAATCAACAGCCGCAAGGCAGCTGTCGAAGATTAATTGTTTTAAATATATTGACTTTAAAAATATTATGTGATATCATTTAATACGATAAAAATTTACGGAGGTTGCATTATGAAACACATCAAGACTCTTGAAACACGTAATCTTTGTGACAGCGCAAAGAACGGCGGCTGCGGCGAATGCCAGACATCATGCCAGTCAGCATGTAAGACAAGCTGCGGTATTGCTAATCAGCAGTGCGAAAACACACAGAAGAAAGACAAATAATAAAACAGAAATGCTGCCCTAAACGGCGGCATTTTTTGTGCGGAGAATAATTATGATACATCAGTATAAACTCGGCGGCTACAACATCGTGCTCGATATATGCTCAGGTTCTGTTCACGTTGTTGATGAAGTTGCTTATGATATTATTTCGGAGTTTGAAAACGCGGATAAAGATGCCATTGTTTCTTCAATGGCAGAGAAATATGCCGATATTGCAAAGCAGGATATCGAAGAATGCTATGAGCAGGTTGCTTCCCTTAAGGAAAGCGGCAAGCTTTTTGCGCCCGAAACCTTTGAGCCTATGGCAGGCCATCTCAAGCAGAAAACCGCAGGCGTTGTGAAGGCTCTTTGCATGCACATTGCACACACCTGCAATCTCAACTGTTCATACTGTTTTGCAAGCCAGGGCAAGTATCACGGCGAGCGTGCACTTATGAGCTTTGAAGTCGGCAAGCGTGCACTTGATTTCCTTGTTGAAAATTCGGGCACACGCCATAACCTTGAGGTTGACTTTTTCGGCGGCGAACCGCTTATGAACTTCGATGTTGTTAAACAGCTTGTTGAATATGCAAGAAGCATTGAAAAAGAAAACGGCAAGAATTTCCGCTTCACTCTTACAACAAACGGTGTGCTTATCGATGACGATGTTATTGATTTTGCAAACCGTGAAATGAGCAATGTTGTGCTCAGCCTTGACGGCAGAAAAGAAATTCACGACCGCTACCGTGTTGACTATGCGGGCAACGGAAGCTGGGAAAAGATCGTTCCCAAGTTCCAAAAATTCGTTGAAGCGCGCGGCGGCAAGAACTACTACATGCGCGGCACGTTCACGCACGCAAATCCCGACTTTCTGAAGGATATTGAAAAGATGCTTGAGCTTGGCTTTACCGAGCTTAGTATGGAGCCTGTCGTTTGCGCTCCCGAGGACAAGTCTGCGCTCACGGACGCAGACCTTCCTATCGTTCTCG
>JAZRJH010000231.1:0-8624 GCA_045645685.1 Acutalibacteraceae bacterium | reverse complement strand
AGCTTCAAGTGCTGCGGAAAAATCCATCTCGTCTGCTGTCATAGCTGCTTCAGAAGGCACCTCCTCTACCTGAATATTTGCGGTTTCTTTTACGATTTCGGACATTGCTAAAAGTACCTCCTTAATAATTTCGGAAGGGGTGGATGCCCCTGCCGTCACGCCGATTTCAGCGTATTCGGATAAATCTATGGATATGAGCTCTTCGGCTCTTTCCACCAAATATGTTTCGCAGTTTTCACTGCACACGGCTTTGAGTTTGACCGTGTTTGAACTGTGGCGACCGCCGATAATTATCATCGCATCGCTTCTTTTTGAAAGCTCGGCAGCTTCGTCCTGCCTTTGTCGGGTCGCAAAGCATATTGTATCAAATATTTTCGGATTTGTACAGTATATTTTTATTTTTTCTTTGCATTTTTTCCATTCATTTTGCGAAAATGTCGTCTGGGAGACGATTATTATTCTGTTTTCGCATAATTCTTTGTTGTTTTCAAGAATAACTTCAAGCTCCTGAAGATTTTTAAAAACGAAAACCTGACCTTTGCAGTGACCTTTGATACCGATTACTTCAGGATGAACGGGGTCGCCTGCAATGAGCACAGGAATATTATCAGCTGAATTTTCGGAAACAATGGTATGGATTTTTTTGACAAACGGACAGGTTGCATCGCAAATCACGGCACCTACGCTCCGAAGCTCATCATAAACGGATTCGGAAACGCCGTGCGCTCTGATGATAACCGTCTGCCCTTTGTGTGACTGCGAAGGTGAATCAATAATTCCGACTCTCCTTTCAGCAAGACGGTTTGTGACACAGGTATTATGAATAAGCTGACCGAGAGTTGCGGCATCAATACCTTTATCGGCAATTTCATAAGCCATATTGACCGCTCTGTCAACTCCGAAGCAGAAGCCTGCTGTTTTTGCAAGAGTTATTCGCAATGTCCCATCTCCCAGAGTTCAACGATTTCATTCATAATTGTTTTTGCTGCTTCCTTGAGTTCTTCTTTTGAAGCCTCTTCGCTGATTCCGAGATTTTCATAAGGAATAAGCTCGCCGTATCTTACGGTGATTTTTGAATGCATCTTCATTTCATCGCTGTTATAAATCGAAACAGGAAGCACGGCAGCCTGAGCCTTGTGAGCAATCATTGAAATGCCGCGCTTTGCTCTTGCAGGCTTATAGTCCTTTGAGCGTGTGCCTTCGGGAAAAATTCCGAGAACGTGACCTTCCTTAACAACTCTTACAGCATAGTTGAGAGCTTCGGGATCAGCCGAACCTCTGACGATGGGGAAACCGTTGAGTTTTGTGAGAAGACCCTTAACAAAGGGATTTTCAAAAAGTTCCTTCTTGCCCATAAAATGAAGCTGTCTGCCCTCAATTCCGAGACCGATAAATACAGGGTCAAGCGCATTGATATGGTTGGATGCAATGATATATCCGCCTTCCATGGGGATGTTTTCTGTTCCGACATATTCTACTTTATAAAGTTTATTGATAATTGATTTTCCGAGAGGAAATAATTTGGTATAAGTTTTGCTGTCCTTGATTTCAGCGTTATAATTGAAGCCTTTCATTATATCTTCTCCTTAACAATTCTGATAATTTCGTTAATGGATCCCTGAAGATCAAGTCCTGTTGTGTCAAGAATAACACCGTCTTCAGCAGGCTTGAGAGGTGCAATTTCTCTGTGAGAGTCGTTGTAGTCTCTCTGAATCAGTTCTTCAAGAACATCCTTATATTCAACCTTTGTGCCCTTTTCGATAAGCTCTTTATATCTTCTTGTTGCTCTTTCTTCGGGAGATGCGGTAAGAAAAATCTTCACCTGCGCATCGGGAAGAACAACCGTGCCGATATCTCTGCCGTCCATGATGCAGTTATTTCTTTTTGCGATATCTCTCTGCAAATCAAAGAGAAACGCTCTGACTTCGGGCACTGCGGAAACATCGGATGCAGCCATGGATGCAGGCGGTGTTCTGATTTCAACAGAAACATTTTCACCGTTGAGAAGAACTTTCTGTTCACCGTTTTCAAAAACAAGGTCAACGCTGATTTCCGAAAGAGTTGCGGCAACTGCAGGCTTATCTTTTGTGTCAATTCCCTTTCTCAAAGCATTGACGCCGACAGCTCTGTAAAGAGCACCCGTATCAACATATATAAAGCCGAGTGCTTTTGCCGCCGCACGGGAAACTGTACTTTTACCTGCACCTGCAGGACCGTCGATTGCAACATTGATAATATTATTCATAATCATCATATCTACTTTCATTTAAAATTTCTTCGGCAGCGCTTATACCTGCAAGTCTGCCCGTTGAAAATGCTATCTGCAGATTGAATCCGCCCGTATAAGCATCCGTGTCGATAACTTCGCCTGCAAAATAAAGTCCCTTGACAAGTTTTGATTCCATTGTTTTGGGATTTATCTGCGAAATATCAACACCGCCCGAAGTGATGATTGCTTCGGCAACGGGTCTGAATCCCGTCACGGTGATGCTCATGCCTTTGAGAAGGTCAACAAGGTTTTTTCTCTGCTCTTTTGTTATCTGATTCACCTTTGTGGAAAGACTGATTCCGCTGAGTTTTACGATGACGGGAACAAGTTTTTTAGGCAAAAGCGAATTGAGTGCATTGATAAAATTCTTGTTTGTGTTTTCAGAAAAATCACGAAGAATTCTTGCATCAAGCTGCTCATGAGTGAGCGCAGGTTTCAAATCGATAAAGATTTTGTATTTGCCGCTTTTCATGTTTCTCATGTGTGCCGATGCGCTAAGAATCATGGGGCCGGAAACACCGAAATGAGTGAAAAGCATTTCGCCGAAATCGGTATAAACTGTTTTGCCGCTTTCCGTATCAACAACTTTTATTGCTGAATTGCGAAGCGAAAGACCCATCAGATCAGAGCAGAATCCTTCATGAATTTCAAGAGGAACAAGTGACGGAACAAGCTCGGTTATCTTATGGCCTGCCTGCCTTGCAAGTTCATATCCGTCACCGGTTGAGCCTGTGCCGGGATATGAAAGTCCGCCCGTTGCAATGATTATTTTATCAGCAAAAACAGTTTCGCCGCCTTCGGTTTCAACACCCTTGACCGCACCGTCTTCAACAATGAGCTTTGTTGCTCTGCCATTTATGAATCTTGCTCTTTCTTTTGCATAGCCGACAAGAGCATCAACAATATCAACCGCATTATCCGAAACGGGAAATACTCTGTTTCCCCTTTCTGTTTTAAGCTCAACACCCCTGCTCTCAAAAAAATCGATGACATCGGCAGGCATGAATCTTGAAAAAGCACCGTAAAGAAATCTTCCGTTACGGGGAACATTTGAAATAAGCTCCTGAAGTGCAGGGCAGTTATTTGTAACATTGCATCTGCCCTTGCCCGTTATCATAAGTTTTCTTGCAGGGCGTTCATTTCTTTCAAGAACGAGTGTTTCGGCATTCATATGGGAAGATGTTCCCGCTGCCATAAGACCCGCCGCACCGCCGCCTATAACAAGCAATGAAGTTCTCATTTCTTCTCTTCACCGCCCGTTCTGTAAACATGATATTCATCCCAGATTTCTTCGAGTGCTTTGAAATCGTTATAAACATCATCACGCTTTTCTCTTGCACTTGCCGCAACGAGTGCATTGATAACACTCAAGGGTGCAACAAGCGAATCAACAAACGATACCATGCTGCTCTTTGCAACAAGAAGGTGGGTTGCATAAGGTGCAATGGGTGACATTTCACCGTCTGTTATTGAGATAATGGTTGCTCCCCTGCTTTTTGCGAATGCGAGCGCCTTGATTGTCTGATTTGAATATCTCGGGAAGCTGATTGCAATGCAGACATCTTCTTCGCTTATACGGAACATCTGCTCAAAAAGTTCACTTGATGCCGATGTGTCGATAAGCACAACATTTTCATAGAGAAAACGAAGGTAAAAAGCAGCAAAACTTGCAAGAGCCGCAGAACTTCTGACGCCGAGAATATAAATTTTCTTTGCTTTGTTTATTGCTTCTGCACTTTTTGAAAAAGCATCACGGGAAATACTGTCCCTTGTCTGCTTTATCATTTCGATATCGGTCATAAATGCTCTGTCAACGAAATCGTCCCCGCCGTAACGGCTTGCCGCAACATCCATTCGCTGAACACTTGTCAGGTGGCTCTTAACCGCTTCCTGCAAGTATTTCTGGAGTTCGGGATAGCCGTCAAATCCGATATTTGAAGCAAAACGAACAACGGTTGATTCGCTCACACCGACCGCTTTTCCGAGACTTGCGGCAGTCATAAACGAAGCCTTTTCATAGTTAGATTTGATAAAATCCGCTATTTTTTTATGACCCTTTGAAAGGGTCGGATAGACATTATCTATACGAAGCTGAAAGTTTTCCGACATAATATTACCTCACTGTTCAGATAGAGTAAATTTTACACCATTACAGCTTAAAATGCAAGTTTATTTTTGAATCTTGCAAGATTTCTTTCATTTTTTAAGATTGACTTAATGTTTATACATGATGTATAATAAATTAACTTTATATCCAAAGGAGATATATTATGGCAAACGGAACACTTTTATGGTACAACGCTCCTGCAAAAGCATGGACACAATGCCTTCCCATCGGTAACGGCACACTCGGTGCAATGATTTACGGCTCGGTTGACAAGGAAGTTCTTGCACTCAACCACGATGAGCTCTGGACAGGCAAACCCAAGAATACAATCAGAGAAGGCGCCCCTGAATCATTCAAAAAGGCTCAGAAGCTCGCACTCGACGGCAGACTCCATGAGGCACAGAAAGAAATAGAAGAAAATTTCCAGAATACCTGGAGCCAGGCATATATGCCCCTCGGCAACCTTGAAATAGAATTCGGAAGATGCTCAAGAGCAAAGGATTACAAGAGAACACTCGACCTTGAAAACGCTGTTTCAACAGTCAGCTACACAAAATCGGGCGTGAAGCACGAAAGAGAATATTTCGCTTCATATCCTTCAAAAATTATAGCCGCAAAATATACATTCAGCAACAAAATCAGCTTCACTTTCGGTCTTACATCAAAGCTCAAGAGCAACAGCTTTGTTGACGGCAACATCATCATTCTTGACGGTGAATGCCACGGCGAAAACAACATTGACAACGAATCAAGCAACAAAAAATATTTTGACGAACCCGAAATGAGAGGCATCCGCTTCAGATCAGCTGTCAAGATTATCACAGACGGTGCAACAAAAGCTGTTGAAAACAGAATTTCCGTTGCAGATGCAACTTACGCTGTTTTCTTCTTCACAACAGAAACAAGCTTCAACGGTTTTGATAAGCATCCGTATCTTGAAGGCAAGGAATATCTCAATCCCTGCATGGAAAGAATCAATGCAGTAAGCGATTATGATTCAGAAAAGAAGGCTCATATCGCTGATTACAAAGAGCTTTATGACAGAGTTACTCTTGACATCGGCGAAGGCAAGGAAGATGTTCCCACAAACAAACGCCTTGTTCTTTACAAGAGAGACAAGAGCGATATGTCACTCATCACCCTTGTTTATAACTATGGCAGATATCTTGCAATTTCTTCTTCAAGAAAAGGCTCACAGCCTTCAACTCTTCAGGGTATCTGGAATGACAGACTCACTCCCCCCTGGCATTCAAACTACACCGTAAACATCAACACGGAAATGAACTATTGGCCCGTTCTCATGTGCCGTATGCCTGAAGTTAATCTTCCCCTTATCAAGATGGTAGAAGAACTCAGCATCAGCGGAGAAAAAGCCGCTATGGGTCAGTACGGCGCAAAGGGTTGGACATCGCATCACAACGTTGACCTCTGGAGAATGGCAACTCCCGTTGCAGGCAATGCTTGCTGGGCATTCTGGCACGGTTCATCAGGTTGGCTCTGCGAGCACCTTTTTGACCATTATGAATACACAAACGATGTTGAATATCTCAAAAACACAGCTTATCCCGTTATGAAAAAAGCGGCAGAATTCTATCTTGACATCATGACCGAATATGAAGGCAAGCTTGTTCTTGCTCCCGGCACATCTCCTGAAAACGGATTCATCTATGAAGGAAGTGTAAGCAGCGTCGGTAAATATTCAACAATGTCAATGTCAATTGCAAAGGAACTTTTCCTTAACTGCATCAAGTCAACAGAAATTCTCGGAATTGACGGCGACTTTGCAAACGAACTCAAGGAAACCGTTTCAAAAATGGCAGACTTCAAAATCGGCAGCGACGGTCAGCTTCTTGAATTTGATGATGACTATCCCGAATCAGAGCCGCATCACAGACACGTTTCACATCTTTATGCTCTTCATCCCGCCCGTCTTATTACTGTTGACGAAACACCCGAACTTGCAAAAGCCTGCCGCAGAACTCTTGAGCGCAGAGGTGACAACGGCACAGGCTGGAGCCTTGGCTGGAAAATCAATTTCTGGGCAAGACTTCTTGACGGTGACCACGCTCTTAAACTTATCGAACTTCAGCTTCGTCCCGTTAAGAGCATCGGTGTCAACTACACAAAGGGCGGCGGAACATACGAAAATCTTTTCGATGCACATCCCCCCTTCCAGATTGACGGCAACTTCGGTTTTGTAAGCGGCATCACAGAAATGCTCATGCAGAGCTATAACGGAAAAATTCTCATTCTTCCCGCACTTCCTTCAAAATGGAAGAACGGTAAGGTTACAGGTCTTCTTGCAAAGGGCGGAGTTATTGTTGATATCGAATGGAAAAACGGCAAACCTGCAAGCTACAGCCTTGAAGGAAAAGGCAAATATACCGTCATCGTTGACGGCAAGGCAACAGAGATTGAGCTTGACGGCAAAAAGGTAACATTCAATGCGTGAATTTGACCTTTACGATTTTGACAAAACGGTATATCCGCAGGATTCGGAAACTGTGTTTCTTTTCTACTGCCTGATTCACAGACCGTATCTTTTAATCCTTGCGCCTTATCTTTTGTTCAACCTTATTCTTTTCTTTCTCGGTTTCGGCGATAAATACAAAGGAAGATGCTTCACCTTTCTGCGATTTATCGACGGCGAAAAAATGGCGGTCAGATTCTGGAAAAACCAGAAGAAACGTATCTATCCGATTTTTAATCCCGAAAACAGAGAAAGACCCATCGTTGTTTGCTCTGCATCACCTGAATTTTTTCTCAAACCCATTTGCGATGAATACAAGGTTGATGTTATGATTGCAACAAGAATGAATCCCGAAACGGGTGAAATCATCGGTTTCAACTGCAAGGACAAACAAAAACCGTTAAGGCTTGCAGAAAAGCTTCCCGATGCAAAATTTATCAATGTTTATTCGGATTCGCTGAAAAACGATATTCATATTTTTGAACTTGGCGAAAGATGTTTCCATGCAAAAAAAGGAACACTCACCGAAATGAGCATTGAGGAAATCCGAAGCAAACTCAGATAACAGCAAAGGTGTGCATCATCACGGTGCACACCTTTTTCATGTTCATAAAAGATTAAAAGAGATTTAACAATACAGAAAAACGCAGTAAATATTTGAATGATAGAATCGGTTAGCGGCAAACAAAAAGGATATAATAACCATGGGTGATAAACTATGTTATATCTTATTTTGTGTGCCGTTTTTTCTTATCTTCTCGGAAGCATCAGCCCTTCAATCATTATTTCAAGAATGCTTTTCGGCGAAGATATCAGAAAAACGGGAAGCGGAAATGCAGGCGCATCAAACACCGTAAGGGTTTTCGGAAAAAAGGCAGGATTGCTTGTTTTTATTCTTGATTTCGCCAAAGGTTTTGTTGCGGTTATGATTGCAAGAATCATTGTTCAATATTTCGGCGGCGGATATATCTGCATTCCCGTTGCGGGATTTTTTGCGCAACTGGGACATATATTCCCGATTTTCTTCGGATTCAGGGGCGGAAAAGGGGTTGCAACCGCTGTGGGAAGTGCAATGGCTGTTATTCCCACGGTTGCGATTATATTGCTGATATTATTCGTTATCATATTAATCACATCAAAAACCGTTGCTCTTGCTTCGGGAATCTGCGCCGCATTATATCCCCTGCTTGCATACTTTTTATCGGATGAACACAAAACAATTCATCTGATATTTGCCGCTTGCTGCTCGGCAATCATAATAATAAAACACTTGGATAATTTTGTCAGGATGCTTGACGGAAGCGAACCGAAATTATCATTCGGAAAGAAAAAAGAATAATTCTTTTTTGGAATTAGTAAATGTTTGTAATTCTCCGTTTTGCATTGACGAAACACTGCTCATCCAAGTATAATGTGCAGGATTTAAGGATGTTTCCGAAAGGAGATATTTTTAAATATATTTCGTATAACGGAGGAAAACAAATGAAACAGAAACTGAAAGGATTGCTTGCCGTTGTTTTGTCGGTGGCTTGCATTCTGACCGTGATGCCCTTATCGGGTTTTGCGGTTGATGAACCAACCACTCAGGTTACGGAATCAACAGAAACAACATCTCCGAATGATGTTGAAACAACCGATTCCGAAACCGAAAAAGAAACCACCGAAGCAGAAGAAAAAGAGTTTGAAATCACATATTGGCTCGGCGAAAAAGAACAATACGGCGCAGCAAACAAATTTGCCGCAGCAGACAAAATTGTTCATCCCGAATCTCCCCGAAA
>JAZRJH010000230.1:0-24454 GCA_045645685.1 Acutalibacteraceae bacterium | reverse complement strand
CTGCAGATTGTGAATTATCATCCGCAAGGCACATCTCTTCACTCAGCAGAAAAGTTTTTATTTCTGATTCTTTTCCGTTGTTGACTATCACTCCCGACACTGTCCGATCGGAAACTATTCTTTCAGCACGGAAATAATAATTGCCATACCACCGTTTTTTCTTTACGTTCAACGGTAAGCCATATTTATTTATCAGGTCTGCCAATATAAAGCCGTCCATAAGACTACTCCTCCGAATGTATAGTTAAATACCGGATTATGTTTTATATTATCATATTGTAAATATTTTTACAATACATCGCTTTATTCTCGTTTTTTATTATATCACAATTAATTTTTCGTGTAAAAATTCTTGATTTTTGGCATTAAGATTTCCAAAAAACCGAAATTTTTCGGTCAGATTCAGATTTATGATATAATCCACTCAAAAATCGGAGGTGTCAGAATGAGTAAAAATCTTAATGCAAAGGATCTTGTGAAACTGTCGGAACAGAACGGGTTTATTCAGACTGTATATTCTGAATTCGGCAAAGCGGTTAACGTGTCTATACCCATAAGCGAAAAGGATATGGATACCGATATCACAGAACTGAATCTGTCAGTGCGTGCTTTTAACGGACTGAAAAGAAGAGGTGTTTCAACCGTGCGCGACCTTGTCGGAATCATCGAAAACGGTGAATTAATCTGTGTTCGTAATCTCGGCAGACTGAGTGTTTCCCAAATCAAAACGATAGTTCTCGATTATTGCTATTATCAGTTGACTGACGGAGAAAAAATTGTTTTCTTTCAAAAACTGATTGATAAGAACAAATAAAACTTTGGCGACGGATTAAATTCCGCCGCCTTGTTTTTTTAATCATCCATAAACATCAGATATTCTGCTGCTCTGCCTTGAAGCCGTCTTTTGATTTCGGCTTTTCTTTCATCGGAAACAAATTCCGTTTCATCAATCATTGGTATGGGTTCTATACCGCCGCAATCTTCAAGCGTATCTTCTTCTGAATATTCACCCAATTTTTGTTTTTTACGTATTTCTTCAGGAAAGTAATCTGTCGGCTCGGAATATACGATTTTCCTATTATCATCCATATCAGTAAATCTCCTTATTTACCACTTCTGATCCTCATACGGTGTGTTTTCAACACCTTTTTCGAGCAGACCTGAAACCATTTTATCAAGAGGTTTCTTCCACATAGATTTGAACCATTTGGTATTACCGAAGATCTTTACGATTGTCGGGCTGACGGCATAATACGTTCTGATGAATACTCTGCCGAAAACGGATTTAGCGAGGGTGTTGTCACGGAATCTGCGAAGAGTCCACACTTCGGGGCAATCGTACGATCCGTAAACACAAGTTGCAACATAGCATCCACCGCTGTTGTGGTTATATCCCGTGCCGAAAAGCTGAGGATCGCTGTTACTTGTTTTCTTGCCGTTTTTGTCATAATTAGTATAGCCGACACCAAATATCTGCGGATCGCTTCTTCCGACTTTGTTGCCCTTGTTGTCATAGGTTGTGTATCCACTGCCGAAGAAATTTTGCTCGGTTCTTCCTGCTTTTTTGCCGTGAGCATCGTAATTTGTGTATCCTCCGCCAAAGATGTTAGGTTCACTGCGTCCGATTTTCTTGCCGTTACTGTCATAATGAGTGTAACCGTTACCGAAAATATCCTTTTCGCTTCTGCCTTTGTCAGCCATAACAATACTCCTTTTTATTTACAATCCTTTTGTCCATTCTTTATAGAATACAGACAAACCCATCAACAAAATCAATAACCATACCATATGCATTATCCCTCAAATCCGAACTTCACTTTGGCAATTAACGTTTGCTATGGCTATAGTCTAACATCTTTGGTGTCCGATAAAACTCTCTTTATCTGTGTTTTTTACCTCTGCGTATATAATCTTCGTTGATTTCATCGCTCCAGCTTGAATCAAGGCAAGCCTTTGCTCTGACATTGCAGACGGCTTTTGCGACAGATTCATAAACAATACTTGTGCCTTCTTTGTCAGCGTTATAGTTTACGGCTCTGTCTGCACCGATGCCGTATCTTGCGGCGGTTTCAACTGCATCGATATTCGCTCCGATGAAAAGGAATTCCCAGCCGTATTTTTCTTTTTCCTTTTCGATCATCGCCTTTACCTTGTCGCTTGTGTATCTGCGGCTTGCATTCTCCATACCGTCAGTTGTGATGATGAACATTGTGTGCTCGGGCACATCTTCGGGTCGCGCATACTTGTGAACGTTGCCGATGTGGTGAATCGCCCCGCCGATTGCATCGATGAGCGCAGTGCTTCCTCTGACGGTGTAATCACGGTCTGTCATGGGTTTGATTTCAGAAAGCTTCACTCTGTCGTGAAGCACTTCGGACACGTTATCAAAAAGCACGGTTGAAACATAGCATTCGCCGTCCTGCTTTTTCTGTTTTTCAATCATAGCGTTGAATCCGCCGATTGTGTCGCTCTCAAGTCCTGCCATTGAGCCGCTTCTGTCAAGGATAAATACGAGTTCTGTGATGTTGTTTTTCATTGTTCTGTTCTCCTTTTTCATAAATTTTTCAATAAAGATTTCTGCGATTTCGAGAAGATAATCATCAAGATATGAGAGTGCCGTTTCTTTCATTTCTTCGTTTACGCCGTAATATGCTTCGGCAATTGAGCCTGCGATTGCGGCAATTGTGTCGCTGTCACCGCCGATGGAAATTGCATTTCTGATTGCATCTTCAAAGCTTGTTGACTCAAAGAATGCTTCGAATGCCTGAGGCACGGATTTCTGACAAATCTCATAGAAATCGTAGTCCTCGCGGATTTCGTCGAGAGTGAAATTGATTTTGTAGAAAGTGCTCGCATATTTCTTGATTTCATCGATATCGTGACCCGTTCTTGCAAGATAAATCGCACCCGCAACCGACACCGCACCTTTGATTCCTTCGGGATGATTATGGGTGACTTCTGCGGTTGCCTTTGCTATTTTTTCACATTCTGCAAGCGAATTTGCAAACCAGCCGACGGGAGAAACTCTCATTGCAGAGCCGTTGCCGTAGCTATTATAAGGTTCTGTGCGGTTATACATCATCCATTCCAGAAATCTTCCGCCGTAACCGCATTGAGGATATCTTCTGCCAACCTCGTGCATAACCTCAACAAGTTCGGCTTTGAATGCTTCGTAATCCGTTATTGTTTCGTGCTGAGTGAGTGCCTTTGCGATTGCGAGAGTCATAACCGAATCGTCGGTAAAATCGCATTCCGTATGGAACATTTCAAAATCCTTTGCTTTGTAATTGTCGAACTCAAATCTTGAGCCTGCAACATCACCTATAATTGCACCTGTCATTGTTTTCTCCTCCAAAAATAAAAATGCGGTTGCTTGGTTTCTCAACCTTACAACCACATTATAGCGATTTGTTTTATTCAATTGGTCGCTCGACGGGAGACTTTTGATCTGCTCGACAAGTTGGGGGTTATCATTTTCTGATTATATCTGAAAAATAATCTCTTAATTTTATTATCTCATCTCGATCAAGAGTTACAGAAAGATGATTATCCGTGAGTCCGCCGTGCCAAAAATAAACTTTCCACTCAAGCAAAATATCGGAAACCATATTTTGAGCATCTTTTATCGGATAAAGATTGAACACAAAATCAGGTTCAATGAGTGATATTTCTTTTTCTTCGAATATCTCACCATTGAGCAACATGGTAAAAGTCGATTCTAATTCTTCAATTTCACTGCAAAGGAATATTTCATCGTTTTCTCTATGATAATTAAGCCAATCCCCGGAATTGAACATAAAATCACATTTACACCACAATGAATCCCAATTATCCTTGTTTGCAGTTTTATAATTCTTAATCTTTAAATATACTTTTATTCCATCAACATCAATGCAAAGGCTCATATATACACTCCTTTAAGCCCATATTTATCAACATCCCAACAGCATCTGGTCAAATTCAAACAGCGCTTCGTTTATTTCAAAAATATCATAGACACCTTTCTGCAGATAATATCTGATTATCTTATCAAACGTAAAACTGCGCGAGAGGGTCAGACCTGCGGATGCAAGCAAATCCTGAGTTTCGTCAAGGGTCAGTTCAAGAGCGATTGCAAATGCAACGGCTGTCTGCTTTGACGGCTTGTATGTATCGGGATTGCACTTGATTTTGGAGAACGTTTTCTTGTCGACATTGGCTTTTTTGTAGCATTCAACATCGGTCATTCCCTTTGAATCAATCAGGTCAAAAAGCTTGTATGCAAAGGATTTATCCATCGCTTTCATGTATTCCTGAAGCGTTTTGTTGCCGACACTGCTTGTTGGTGCAGGCATTGAAGCACAAACAGGCGGTTCGGGTGCACTGAGCTTGTCTCTGCATCTAATTTCATTCGGAAGAACTCTCGATTCAAAAAGTTCAATTCTCGAATCAAAATCCGCACATATTTCTTCAACATAATCATCGTCAATAAAATTGCAAATTTCATTGAAAACAGTTCTGCTAAATTCATAGGATTTGCGGTCATGAATACAGAGATAAACGTTAAGTTCATGTTCAAAAAGGAACTCGGTGATAACCTGAATAGCAAATTTCAGCACCTGATCTTTCGGGTATCCGTAAGCGCCTGCGGATATGAGCGGAAATGCAACAGACTCGCAACCGTTTGCAACGGCAAGTTTCAGCGATTCCGTGTAGCAGGATTTGAGAATGATGCTTTCACCCACAAGTCCACCGTGCCAGACGGGTCCCGAAGTGTGAATGATATATTTTGTATCGAGGTTATATCCTTTTGTTATCTTTGCTGTTCCGAGTCCGAGAGGTCTGATTTTTCTGCATTCGTCATCAAGCAACGGTCCCGCAGCAGTATGCACAGCAAGATCGACACCGCTGTAACCCACCATTTCTTCGTTGGTGGTATTTACAATAGCATCAACCTTCATTTTGGTTATATCTTGTCTTATGATTTGCAGTGGCACGGTATCACCTCATTTTAATATAATTATTATATCACAAAAAATTTTCTTTGCAAATACAGTTGCGGCGGCAGAAAATCCTGCCGCCGTTTTTGGTTGTTGTTGAACATCAGAAATCATAATCATCGATATCGTATCCGGCATCTGCAAGGGCTTCGGCACGCTCGTCGTCATCCATGAGTTCAAAATCGAGCATATCGATGCCTGCATAGTCCAGAGCATCTTCGATGTCTGTTGAATCAATGCTGTTAGAAGAAACGTTTGACGTGTTATCTGTTGACTTCTTTGATTCCGACATCATTTCCATAAAGAAAGAAAACTCTGCTGCTTTTTCAAACGAATCCATCTTGCCGTCTCCGTTGAAATCAAACATACCGCCGAATAAACCTTTATCAAACATAATCTGTCACCCCGTAATCAAATGAATCTGATTATTATTCTGCTGCGTAAAGAACGATTTCCTGTGTTCCGTCATCGTTGATTTTTACGGTAACAATACGTCCGTCATCACTGTTGAGATCGGTGAGACCGAGTTCTGATGCATATGCTTCGCCGTTGGTTGCTTTGAGAAGCTTTCTGCAAAGATCAATGAATTCGGTCAGTTCACTGTTGTTTTTGAGTTCGAGGTTGTTGAGATAGAAAGAAATTCCTTCTTCGTCAACAGAGAGTTCATCATAGCTGCTGAACTTTGTCATCTCACGGCAAATGGGCTCGATTTCTTCGATATTCTTCAAGCCATCTTCCATAGGATCATAAATCACTGCCGTCTGAGGAGAATACCATACGCCGTCGGGCAGAGCATCAACGGTTTTGCCTTCAACTTTACCTGTGTATAATGTTCCGTT
Organism: Acutalibacteraceae bacterium; assembly: GCA_045645685.1. Lineage (GTDB taxonomy): Bacteria > Bacillota > Clostridia > Oscillospirales > Acutalibacteraceae > CAG-177. The sequence goes on along the minus strand of JAZRJH010000230.1, from coordinate 18,636 downwards.
TTTCTCGCCGTAAGCAACAATTGCACCTGCATCATCGGAGCAATCGGCATTGTTGTAGATGGAATAGAACAAACCGTAAAGACCCTCAACACCGCATTCTTTGATAACACTGTCAAGGTAATCCGTGTAATCAAGTGCTCCGGGGCAGATAGCAGAAAGTCCGTAACGGTGATAGCCGTAATCCGCAATAATCTCAACAGAATCGGCTCTGTTGATTGCTCGCATGATGTCGTGGAACTTCTTGGTCATTGTATCTCCCGAAAACTCTCTCTTTTTGCCGTCGGTGATAACAACAAGCTTTGTAAATCTTGCGTTGTCTTCAAGCATCAGAGCGCCGATACGGGCAAGTCTGTGAGAATAAACGGATAACGAATAATCCTGTTCTGCTGTGTTATTGATGATGAGGTGTTCTTTGATGTCATAATAAATGCTCATTGTGATTTCTCCTTGAATCAATTGATTTTTTATATTTGTTTTTACTGATGTCTGATCAGAAATCCGTGCCGAGAAGAACGAAATTACCGTGAACTTCTTCCATAAAAATGATGCCGAAGTTCTTCATATCAAACCATGCGTTGAAAGAGGTTGCAGTGAGAGGATACTGACGGATTTTGTCTTCGGGAATTTCAACAACTGCATTGAGTTCTTCAAGGAATTCCGAAACTTTTGCGAAGCTTTCAGGAAACCACTGAACATCGCAGAGAACAATATGATTTTCATCTTCTTCCCAGTATTCTTCGCAGATACCAACCTGGTCATCGGGAAGATATTTATTCACGATTTCATGGATCTTTTCGGCCTGCTCGTCGGTTATGCTGTCGGTGTCATAAACAAGACTGAGACTGTATGAATACCAGGGAGAAGTGTCCTTGACGGTAAGGGGAAACTCTTTGTTGGCAAGACTGTCAATGTCGATGTTTTTTCCGTCTTTGATTTTGAAATATGAGAATTCACCGCTGTTGGGGTGAAATTCGATTTTTTTGTATTCGAAATCCACTACATCCTTAAGGGTGTCGAGATACGGGTGAAGTCCGCTATCAAACCAAGTTTCAAATTCGCCTGTTCCGTCGCCGTCTTCATCATCTTCGGGGTCTGCGTTGTAAATAGCTGAGCGGTAATGAGCATCAAGATAAACATCGAATTCACACGATTCAGCATCCCAGAGCTTTTCTGCCAATGAAAGAAACGCATCTGCATCTGTTATATCTGCACGGACACCGTCAACAATGAGATAAGCATCAGCCTTGATGTCCTCATCTTCGGCGGGATTGTTAAGTCGGGTAACAAGTTCATCGCAGTAGGACTGAATGTTAAGTATGGTTTCCGTGGGTACGCGTTCTGTGAATATGAGTCTTTCGTGGAATTCTGAGCTTCCCATAAGTATAACGATTTCTTTTTCCGTGTTCATAATTATTCTCCTTTTCGGCGGTGTCGTGTTTTTTATCTTGACTGTATTATAATATACTATGTGTCCCATAAAACGGACTTCCAAAGTTTTATGCTGCAATTTCAAGAACAAAATTGCCGTCTGCGTTGATTCTGAGTGAAAGTGTTTTTATGTATTTTTCAAAAAGCATATCTTCCTCTGCCTTTGAAACGCCTGCTCTGCAGGAGTGAAGAACAGATGATAACAGCGCTCTTGCGTTGCCGAGACTGAAGTTATCGCTGATTATCTTTTCGAGTTCATGTTTGAAAACAATCTTGAAGAATTTGTCATCGTCGGGAGTGATGAATCTGTCGAGGTAGCAATAGAAAACATCCTTGTCACGGAGAAGATTTTTGAACTCGTGACCGCATTTCTCGCTTTCAACCATAACAAGATATCTGACATCTTCCGATGCATCGATAACCGACCAGAAGTCTGAATCGCTTGAAACAAGAATGATTGAATCAACATCTTCCTTGTAAATCGCCTTTGAAACGCCCATAACAAGACGGTGGTCAACGAGCGATTTGTTTTCAGCAATACGATCAACGGGAACGGTTTCAACTTCAACACCGTAGGTGAAATGCTTGAGCATTGTCCAGGCTTTGGTGGTGTGTTCGCTGTCATAGTAAACAACGATTTTGTTGATTTTCTCGATTTCGTGGTCTTTGAGGCTCTCGATTGCAGAGGCAAATCTGTAAGGGTCGGCATTCTCGCCGTCAATGAAAACCTGAATCTTCGATGCACTGTTGATGAACTCATTTATATTATTTTTTACATTGTCACTTGCATCGCAGACTCTGTCGCTGTCTGTGAAAACTTCGTTGCCGTTTCTGTAAATAACGGTGAGCAGATCACGGTCTGTTGAAAGAATATATCCGCAGTCAAAGGGCTCACGCCAGTAAAAATATCTCTGGAAGGGATAAAGGCTCTGATAAGCCTGAAATTTCTTTGATTCTTCTTCGGTGTTGTTCGGCATGATGAACATTGTTCTGATGTGCTTGAATCTGACCCAGTCGGGGAAGAGTTTTTCTGTTTTATCAATTCTTCTGATTATTTCGTTGTTGATTTTTTTAAGGTATTCGTTGATATCGGGCTTTCCCGTAATGATATAAATTGACATTCTGTTGAGAACCTTGAAATCATCTTTGAATAATTCCGTTCTGTCAAGGGGAGTGAAGGTTGCGTTCATATTTCTTAAATTAAGGCTGACTTCTTTGAAATGAAGGATAAGATTTGAACGGATATTATTGAGATGTCTGATTGCAACGGCATCCTCGTTTTTTTCGAGAACTTCTTTTATCGGCAGATATTCTTCGGGATTATCCAGACGCTTCATAAGTGCTTCATCGGAAACACCGAGCAGAAATCCGACTGTAAGCGCGATGTTTTTTGAATAATTTCTGTAAGCGGATTTGTCTGTTGTTTCAGTTAATTCAATATTTTCTTCAATCATGAGGTCTTTTAAGTCTTCCATACAAATTGCTCTTGTCATTTTTTCTGTCTCCTTTGTTGTTTGTTTTTTTACCTTATGACCGAATTATATCATGTCAAGAGTCCCATAAAACGGACTTGTAAACAGAAAAAAGCCGGAAAATCGCTTTTTTACGGCAATTTTCCGACTTTTCAGGAATTTATTTAATTATGAGTTCTCAACCAGCTTCTGCCAGACCTTTACCATTGCATAGGTGTCAAGTTTACAGTAAGCGAGGAGATTTTTTCTTGTTCCGGCAACTTCTTCAGGCGACATCGACTTCATGTTTCTGAACGCATTCGATGCCTGATCGCCTTTCTGTATGCCTTTGAGATTGTGATAATCAAGCGAAGGCTCATCGGGATAAAGCGCAGGAAGAACATATTTTATCGAATACGAGCCCTGCATTGCGGGGAGATAATAATGCTTCTTTGAAAACGGAGTCATGAGGTCTTTTATGTTATCGTGAATGTTCATCAGATGGTCGGCAAGGTCGGGATAAACCTCTGCCAATTTCTTGATGACATTCTTTTCAAAGCCCATATTGTATGCTGTTGTGCAGACATTCATCGGAATATCGTTGCAGAGTTTTTCAGCAAGTGCTCTGCGGGGATCTTTGCCCGCTTCGGCAAGGAATTCTGTGTGGTGAAGTTCATCGTTATCACTTTCAAGCCAATGGAGTGAATACTGAAACGGAATCTGCTCATAGGGCGATGTGGAATCAAACGGCGGAATTGCTTCCTGGAATGTTTCAAAATCGAGAAAATAAAGCGGAAACGAAAGCGAGTCAACGGTTTCTCGGATTCCCTTTGCATCGATTTTGCCGATGTTATTAAGGTACGATTCAACCTGCAATCTCTGATTGCCCTTGATTTCCTTGCGCTTTGCAAGGCTTTCAAAATCGCAATCACCCTCATTGAAAAGCTTGATTTTTGTGTCAAATTTCAGCCTGCTGATATCGAAAACGTTGGGATGTTCAGGTCTGCCTGTGCAGTAGTCAAAATATCCGCAGGTGTAGGGCTTATTGCAATGGCATCCCACTTCACGGCAAGGCTCATAGTCACTGTCCATAATTCTTTCGAGTTCGGGAAGAAAATCTCTTATGCCCGTCTGTCTGCAGTCGGTGTAACACTTCACATCTTCAATCACAAACAGTTCATTAAGGTTGATTTCACCGTAACGGACATAGCAAGGATTGATATGCACAAGATAAACGCCGTCAACCTTGTAGCCCAGACCGTCCAGCACATACTGCTGATAAGCGGTATCGTGAAGATAGATTTCGCTTACTGCGGTTGAACTTTTGACTTCATAAATTTCAACGTGACCGTTGCCCTTATTTTTAAGTATATCGACACTGCAGAAAAGTCCGTCAAGGGCAAAAGATGCTTCTGCGATAACGGGTGTGCATTCATCAATGAGCCTTTGTGTTTCTTCGAGCATATCACCTAAATCCCCGAACGGAACTTCGGTGAAATCTCCGAAAAGACCCATCGCAAGGTCACCGACTTGATTACCCGTTTCAAGTACCGCCTGATTCATAACAGAATCGTCAAATTCTTCGGGTTTGTTTCTGTGAAGCCAGAGCATTTTGGGGCACTGAACAGCATTGCAGTATTTTGATTTTGAAAGTCTCAGAGACATAACCATTCTCCTTGTCTGTTGATTATGATATGATTATACAGAAAATACAGTCATCAGTCAAATTGTGAATTGCCAACATCATGCAAGTGTGATACAATAAATTTATATTTATACCTTAAGATAACGAGGTTTGTTATGATTAAAGAACTCATTCACGACCCGATTTTGCTTGCAAGAAAATCGGAAGTCGCAACAAAAGAAGATTTGCAGGTGGCACAGGATTTGCTGGACACTCTCACCGCCCACAAAGACGGCTGTGTAGGTATGGCGGCGAATATGATTGGTGTGCAAAAACGCATTATCGCCTTTGATAATGACGGCACATATATGGTTATGTTCAACCCTGAAATCATAAAGAAATCGGGACCCTACGATGCAGAAGAAGGCTGTCTTTCTCTGTTTGGAGGACCCCGAAAGTGTAAGCGTTATCAGACAATAAAAGTACAATGGCAGACGGCAGAATTTCAGACCCGTATCAAAACATTCACGGGTTTCCCTGCACAGATAATTCAGCACGAAGTTGACCATTGCAACGGTGTATTGATATAACAACATCAATATTAATACAATATGAACGGAGGGTAATCAATGGAAATACCGATAAAATTATTATCTGATGAAAAAGGATATTTGGATCGCGAGTGTCCAAACGATAACTGTTTATATACATTTAAGATAAATATGCAAGATTGGTCGGATAAGCTTTCAGATAAAGAAGTCCATTGTCCGATGTGTGGTCATATTGATACTCCAGATAAATGGTGGACTCAAAAACAACTGGAAGACATGAGAGAAATTACCATCAATTATACTAAGGATATGATTTATGACAAACTTGACGATGCATTTGGCAGTTTATCAAAATCAACCAAAAGAAACAAATATGTAAAAATCACATATAAACCAAGTAAAAGAATAGCATTTACCAACAATCCCATTGGACAAAGCGAAGAGTGGGAGACAGATATTTTATGTGAGGCTTGTGGAACAAGGTATAGTGTAATTGGTTCTGCATATTTCTGCCCTTATTGCGGTTATAACTCAGCTGTTTCTGTTTTTGACGAGTCATTAGATAGTATCGAAAAAATGCTTTCTTCTTTAAAGGAAATGAAAGATCTGCTTACAAAATCATACGGAAGAGACAAGGCAGAAACTATCTGCCGAGGCTTGCTTGAAAGTTCTCTCGGTGATATTGTATCTGCTTTTCAAAAGTTTGCGGAATGTATTTATAAAACAAAATCTTCTACGCCAGTAAGAGTTAACGATTTTCAAATTGTAGAAAAAGGAAGTCAACTTTTTAATGTTGCTGTTGGTAGGGGTTATGATGAATGGCTCAATGATAATGAGTTGAAACGAATGAATTTGCTGTTTCAGAGACGACATATTATTGAACATAACGGCGGATTAGTAGATGAAAGATATATAAATCAATCCAAAGATAAAACTTATGTCATTGGTCAACATATTATTGTCCATAAAAAAGATGCGTTAGAACTTTTAGCAATTATCAAAAAACTCTCTAATGGGTTAAAAAGCGTGTAAAAGATACTGAATAGTATTTATTACTGAATAATATTTTTTATATTATGTATTGAATTCTATTAGTTTCTTTCCTTGCCTTTGCGCCATTTGTTTGAACTCCCACGCTCCGCCGAAGTTGCGGGTGACGTAAGTTACGACAATGTCGGATTTGGTGAGCATCCATTTATTGCGGTAGTTGATGGCGAAGCGGCGAGGAACGGTTTCTATTCCTTCGGGGAGAATTGTGTGCTCGTCGGGTGTATCATTCTTGCTTGGCATATAGGCAAGGACAACATAATATTTTATCGGATAAATCTTTGACAAATCCTCAAGCTGACGGCGTACCATAGCATCAAAATTGCCGTGGTTGCCGACATAAAACACAGTCGCATTTTTATTTTCAATCAAGTCTATCAGAGTCAGCCGCAAGGCTGGCTCTGTTTCTTTTGGGGTATCTCTGTGACCGAAGAAGGTTACAGTTGCCATAAAACAACACCTCTTTTATGGGATATATCGTAATTATAGCACACAAACTATAATTATGCGATATATCCCACACGATTTATCGCAGATTTCTTTAAACTTAAATCAACGATATATCGCAGAGGTGATCAGCTTTGAATGTTAAGAAACCCGTTGAATTGAGAATTATTGAACTTTGCAATGAAAGAAATATTGCAATAAATGCTCTCGCAAATATTTCGGGTGTTTCGCCCTCAACAGTTTACAGTATGCTCAACGAGAAAAGCAAGAATCCCGGTGTGGTTTCAATCAAGAAAATCTGTGACGGAATGGAAATCAGCATCAGAGAATTCTTTGACAGTGATTTGTTTGATGAGCTGGAACAAGAAATAAAATAACAAAAGAGCCGTCCGAGAGTAAAAACTCGGGCGGCTTGATGTTTTATATATTCATATTACTTTGGTCACAGAGTCTGAAGCTGAAATTGTTTATGATTTCGGCTTTGTTTTTGTCTTTTCCGAGACCTTTGACGGTCTGAAGATAATCAACAATAACTTCAAACAGAGCTTTGAAGTCAACGGAATTACATTCATTGCAGGTCTGCTCATAAATGCGTAGGATTTCTTCTTTTCCGTCTTTGATTTCAATCAGCTTGGGATTGAAAAGAAGATAGATAAACTCGATGCTTTGTGATTTGATTTCTTTATCATCGATTTTGCCTTTGAGATAAGCGGTTGCAATTCCGAGCAGATGGCAAATTATCTGTTTCATATCAAAATACTGAATTTCAGAATTTCCTGCCTTAAAGATAACTTTCATCTTTTTATCGGTATCTGAATCGGAAGTTCGGCAAACAACATCTGTTTCTGATGACTCGGAAATAAACTCATACAGCGGTTTGTATTTTGTGCTGACAAGCAAGTCTTTTGCGGTGTAAGGCTCTCTGCATTTAGCCTCAGCAAAAATGCATTTATCATCTGTCATCATAAATCCGTCGAGGTTTGCTTTTCCGCCGACGGTTGTGGGAAGTTTCTGCTCAAAAAGAAATCCGTCTTTTTCTTTCTCCTTAAGTATGTTAAAAATCATTCTGCTTGATGAACCGAATGATGCCATTTTCGGGGGGCAGATGTACCTTCCGATTTTGCGCTCGTCAAGCTCTTTGCCGCCGCCTGCGCCGTACATTCTGAATGCAACGGGATTGCTTTTTTTCATTTCATTTTTGAATTCATTCCAGCAGTTGTTTTCAATATAGTTGGGATACGGCTCGGCTTTGCCCGGTACCGTATAGCCTGATTTAAGAGCGGAATTATTGGCTGTTTCGTTCGCCGTAACGGCAAGATCCAGAAGTTTGTTGAGGTCTTTTTGCATAGTCTGAGGTCCTTTTTGGGTTACAAAATATTTGCCGTTTTCGGTTGATATATAATACGGTTTGCTGTCGAGAAGTTCCATAACCTTTTTGAGCCACGGTCTTTCTTCTCTCATTTCGTTATATTGCTTTTTACCCTTAAAAACCAACGGACAGGCAACAGCTTTTGTGCCTTCGGGTAAATCAAAGTTTGAAATCAGTTTTTCTCCGTCAACGGTTTTCAGATATGTAAACCCTTCAAGCACACAGCGGAGCATAGTTTCCGTGCTGTCGGGCTTCTTGAGTTCGAGGATATAAAGCGTTTTGCCGTCATAAGAAAGCAAATCGATTTTGCCTGCACCTTTGTCTTTATTGCTGTTTTTCAAAGGTGTCTGATAGTCAATCATTTCACCGATAAAATCAAAATGTTTCTGTCGGAAAAGCTTAACGGCAATCTGTTCTTCTTTTCTTGAATTGCTCGGCATACGCTCTCCCGTATGACTTGATGTTTTGTATGTTTCTTCTCGTGTGATTTTCTTTATTCCGCCAACGAATTCCGTTAAGTGATTACAAATAAACTCTGCTACGATTTCGTTATAAAGTTTATCGGTATCGGTTGTTTTTCCTCGGTAATTGATGGCTTCCGCTTTGTAGAAAGTTGAGGGGTCGGTCATTGCTTTTTCACACATTTCTATGATTTCTTTTTCTGTATAGCCCATAAAAGTCACCTCTGATATAACTTTATAGTATATTTCTGATTTTGTAAATATATTTATCTCCTGTCACATAGTATAACATACTCAATGTCCCATTAGAAGGACAACAAGCCGCCCGAAGGCGGCTTAGCTTTGTTCGGGGTTATTTATTTTAACAACTTTTCAGCAATCCCACTGCACCTGCGATTAGTGCAACGGGTAAGAGCAGGATAAATCCACCTACGAAAATTGCGAGCAGGATAAATGCGGGGACTGCGATTGCAAGCAGTATTGTCGCAACGATTTTGGCTGCGCCCCAAGTTAACTTGAACGCCAATCCGATGGCTTTGAAGAAAAGCCAGATTGCGAGAATCGAAAATATTATTTCAATCAATAAAAATCACTCCTTATATACAGTATATTCGTTATGCGGCATTCTGAGTTTCTTTCCATGTTTTATATGATGCAAGATCATTCTTTATTGTATCGAGAACAATTTTGAAAACCATCGCATCATCGGCAACGCCCAGAACGGGGAAGGTATCAACAATAAAATCCACAGGGCTCAGAATATAAATGAGTGCAACGGTAACAGTTATAAGCGAAGAATACGGAATGTTTTTGTAAACTCCGTTGATGGAATCAATCAGCATATCGCATACCGACGGCACATCCACAAACCACTTTTTCAGAAACGATACATTGCCTAATTTTTTGGTAAAGGTCAATGCTCTTGTCGCAAGATTGCGGACCGATTCGTTGTTTTTAAGTATCTTTTCGGCTTTTCTTTTCAGGAATGCAAACATCATTTTTATTGAAAAGCTTTCGGTTTTGAGAGTTACGGGCGCATCTGCATTCTGAAATTCAACATCAATAACGTTATCGTTTCTTACGGTAAGAGCCTGATTTCTCATCTTAATTGCGGTTCTCATTGTTTTCCGCCTCCTTTTTGTTGTTTATTATCTCTACCCCGATAGTCCGTGCGTATTCGGGATTTTTTGCAAGTTTATCTGTCAGCCTGATAGCCAATATTTTCTGTCTCGGACTCATATACAACACTCCTTTGTGTTTCCTTGACTATATGATAACTCACAAAAACACAAAACTGAATTACACTTTGTGCGGAAAATACACCCTGTTTTTTCACAATAAATGCAAAAACGGTGCCCGGTTTAATTCCGGACACCGTAATTTTATTTGTTTATGAGTTCGTTGTACTTTTCTATGTTGATTTTCTTATCAGCGAGCATCTGCTCAACCCATAACTGCAGGGTTTCAACTGTGATTGAAATGCGTTCGAGTTCTTTCTGAATAAAAACAAAATCTTTTATTTCGTCGTCATCAATCATACCGTCAGCTGTGATTTCGATAAGTCTTTCCTGACTCTTTTTCATCGAATTGAGTGACGAAAGCATTTCAAGAACAATCTGTGCGAGGTCTTTGACCTTGACTTCGGGCACATATTTTTCACCGATGGGGCACTCTTTTGAACAGTAATGGTTGCAGAGAGTCGGCTCGCCGTAAATTTCGGCAAGAAGCATTACTTCATCGGGAGTTATCGGGAATTTTCCGTTTTCAATTCTTTCAAGACGCTCTGGCTGAATGGGATTATCCATAAGCGATGCCTTGTCGCAAACATCGTCTCTTGTCAGGTCGTGCTTTTTTCGGGTTTCTTTGTAGATTGTATCTGCCATGTTAATTCACCTTCATAATATGATATCAATCTTCTGAAAATATCAGACGGCTTTCAGCTTTTACGGTTTTATGTAATCGGGGAATTCGAGGATGTGTGTTGTTCTGTCAAAAAGTCTGAAATCCAGACCGTTATCCCACACAATGCAGGGAATACCGAATTTGTTTGCTGTGCTGATAAAATATTCTGCTCTTTCGGCAAGATTTTCGAGGTTGACTCTGTCTGTCCAGCCGAATTCTCCAAGCACAACACCGTAGCCTTTTTTGATTATAATTTTGTAAATATCTCTGAAGATTTTATACATTTCATATTTTTCACGCAACGTGAGTCTGTTTTCGCAGTCAAGGAATTCGCTTCTGTGCGCCGTTCCATAGTAGCAATGAATGGAAACAAGAACATGAGGGTCATCGGGCAGTCTGAGTGCGGAAACGGGTTCGGTTTCACATCGTGCCGCATAGGTTGTGATTGAAACAAAACGGCTTTCGTTTTTGCCTCCGCTTTCCCGGATGGCTTTGAGTGCCGCAAAGTTGAGGTTGTTGACTGCCTCATAATGCTCGGGGATTCCGCTCCATTCGGTTTCAGCGCCCACAACTCTCGGCTCGTTCATCGTTTCAAAAATAAGCCGTTCATCATAGTCTTTGAAATATTCGCTTACCTGTGACCAAATTGCAGTAATAACCGCTGTTGCACTTTCTTCATGTGCTTTATCGGTAACAAGCCAGAATGTGTCATCGTGGTGAATATTTATTATGGCGTACATTTCGCACTCGAGAACCCAGTCAACAATCTGTTTTACACGGGCAAGCCATTCTTCGTCAATTTCATAATTCTCATCAAGGTGCTGTGCCCAAGTTATCGGAATTCTCACCGTACCGAAGCCCGCCTCTTTTACGGCTTCTATCATTTCTTTGGTTGTATATGGGTTGCCCCAGCAGGTTTCGCTTTCGAGTCCCATTTTTTCAGCAGAACCCATTTCACAGGCATCAAGAGTGTTTCCGAGATTCCAGCCGTTGCCTAAATTTTTTGCAAACTCAACGGATTCGGTCTGCGGTGCTTCGGGGAAAAATACTGTGTCAACAATATTCGAAATACAACCGCTGAAAAAAGTAACGACGGCAGTAATCAATGCAACAACTGACTTCATAATAATATCTCTCCATATAATGTTTGTCTGTAAGAATTATCTTATCAAAAAGGAGATTGAAAATCAAGCAGGTGAAGTATTATAGGTCCTGAACGTTTAAATGCAAACGCCTGAAACCGTTGATATCCGTTATTCCCCAGGCTTTCATAAGGTCAGTCCGTCTTTTTCAATGCCGGCAAAAGCTCGCGGTAAATTTCCGCCTGACCTTCAGGTGCATGGGTGATACCGTTGATTGAATTATCAAGATAAGTGTAGAAATGCATTCCCACATCATTAAAAACAGCATCTCACCGGGTGTTTGTTTCGGTGCATCAGCTTTTACAATTCAATTTTAACTGTTTTGATTTCCCACGGACGGAATTCAAGCCTGCCGTTGCAGTCTGCAATCTTATTGCCGAGAAGGTCGGTTTCTTCAACGATTTTTCCGTATGTGCAATCAAACGCAAGGCTTTGCTTTTCGTCGGAATAGTTGCAGAAACGGGCAAGAATATATCCGTTTTCGGGGTATACGGTTGTCATAACAACCTCAACATCTGCGTTAAACGATGCAAACTTAAGCTCTGTCAGTTCGCCGTCATTCTTCTCAAGAGGAATTGCAACGGGTTGATATGCATATCTGAGAGCTTCGGTGTGAATGTCGCTTATGAAATCCCAATCGAGGCTGATTGCAAATTCATCCTCATAAATTCCGTCAAGCATTTTTGTTCCGCAAAGATATTCTTCGGCATAAACAAGAGGAATTGCAACCTTGTTGCCCGTAACGGCGGAACCCATGCAGCCTTTGTTGAACACGGCAACGCTGTTGTTATCGTCTTTAAGGCAAATCCAGTAAATGCCGTCGAGAAGCGTTACGGAGTTGAAGGATTCCTCGGGAGTTACCTTTTCATTGATAAGAATGCGGTCTTCTTCGTACCAATAATCCTCGGTTTTTCTCACATCGCCGCTCCATTCGGAGATTGAATACGGCAGGTCGCGGAACATTTTTCTGCCCTTATCCATGCAGAGATTCATATTGAAGCAGAGCTTACCTTCGTGTTTGTGACCGTTGACGGTAATCGACTTTTCAAGACCCATTTTATCACCGATTATGCCGATTTTTTCACCGTGAACCTCAAACTTCGTTCTGCAGTCGATTCTGCCGAGGGCAAAACTGCCGAAACGCATTTCAAAGCTGAAAGGAACAGAGCCGATTTTGCCTTCATAGGTTGCAACAGCACCGCAGCAGGGGTTGAGCTCAGCCTTCCATTTGCCGCCTGATTCGCAGTCAACGCCGTCGATGTGTGCGGTGAACATTGCGTTATCGCCGTTGTCAATTATCTTTTTGCCTTCATAATCGGCAATATATTCAATGCCCTTGTCGGTAAGCTTGATATGATATTTTGAAGTTTTGAGAATTCCCGTTGCGGCATTCCATTCGAAATTGCTCTCAAAACCGCTTGTTGAATCGGCAGGAATGACTTTTGCGGTGTATGCGGGAATTGATGCGTAAACATATTTATCCTCGCCGACCTTTATGCAGTCGTTGACCGCAAAGGAGTTTGTGTTGATTGCAAGCACGGAGTTATCATCCTTGCAGGCAAAGCGCGACGCAATATTCCTGACTGATTCGTTTTTAACGAATTCAGATTCCTTGAGAGAGGCAGGGATAAAACGGTTTGCAAGGTCAAACAGACCGCAGATTGTAACATCGTGGTGCTGAGCCGCAAGAGCATATTTCCACGCTTCGTCAAGGTTAGTGTTATAAGGTTTGCCGCCGAGCATAACCGATAATGCGTTCAGCTTTTCAGCCTGAACAACCTCAACCTCTGCCTTGCGCACGCCGTTGAAAATTTCATTGCCGCAGTAACCCCAGGGCATCTGAACGTGAAAATCATTGTCGGTTGTTTTCAGTTCATCCTTTGCTTCGCCGTAAAGAGCAGGAATATCTTCAAGAAGAACGTATTCATAATTCTCCTTTGTTTCGATATATGCCGTAACATCTTCAATCGGCTGTGTGAGGTCATCGTATCTTGAAGCAAGCAAGGGAGAGTATTTTTCAAACATCTCTTCAAATTTTTCAAGAGATATTTCCGTATCCTGAGGCCAGCGTGAAAGAATCCAGTTATCAACGGTGCAACAGTTGAAGCCTCTGCCCATTTTATCGTAGGTAGGCACCGCAGGGATTTCCGTTTCGTCTTTGCCTATCCATCTGCCCCAGGCTGAATCAAAGGTCTTCGGGTATCCGTAGCCCATAACGTGAGAACGCAGAATTGCCGCCTTATGACCCGTAAGTTTCAGAAGCTGAGGGGTCTGATTGTTAAGGGCAAATTCCGATATGCAGTAAACATCGGGAGTTTTGCCAAAATATTTTTTGTTTGTTCTGATTGCATAGGTGAGCTGACGGGCGTTGGATTCCTCGCTGATTGTGAGTGAAAGAGGCTGACCGTAGGTTGTTGCACCGAGGCCTATTCTGTCGGGATAATCTTTCAGCAGATCTCCGATCATTTCAACAACCTCGGGATCGCATCTTGAAAACTCGTCAAATGTAAACGATTCATAGTCAAGACCTATTCTGAGCTTGGGATATTTTGACATCCATTCGCGGATTTTCTTGAGCCTCGGCTTCACTTCGTCTTTCCACAAAACGTATCCGCCGTGGTCATATGTAAGAATATAAAGCTTTTTCTTTTCCATTTTTTACTCCTTTGCACTGTTTACAGATTATAGTTATAGCCTTTTACTTATTAATTCCGCACCTGCACAGCAGAACTGAACGGTACCGACTGAGGTCGTTTTTGTGTAAGCATTCGATTCACCTCATATTTAATATAACACAGTTTAAAAATTTTTCAATTGTTTTGTTTCGCCGAGTCGGTACCAAATTAAGCTCACTATACTATCTGTTATAATACAGATTGTGTCAGCTTGTTTTTTAGAATTTGATATGTTATGATAAATTTAAGATATGGAGGATACCTCAATGAGCAAATTGGATATGAGTTTATTAAAAAATAATATTGAAAAAGCTGCTCTGTACGACTTTGAAAACAACAAAGTATTCGGTTCGGCATATTGTGTTATCCAAGGCAGTGATGTGATTTATAAAAAATGTTTCGGAACTGTTTCAGCAGATAATACTCAACCCGTTACCGAAAACACAATATTCCGCATGGCTTCTATGACAAAACCTGTCACGGCAGCAGCAATACTTATTCTTATTGAACGGGGACTTCTTTCTCTTGATGATAAAGTATCCGAATTTTTGCCTGAATTTAAAGATATCCACATCACACAAATCACACAGAACGGTCTGACGGATCTGGGCAAAGCGCAGAATGAAATTACTGTTCGCAATCTGCTTACACATACTTCGGGAATCGGCAGCGAGCCCCTGAAGGAGCATAAAATGACCTTCGACGACAAAAAGAGTATTGATTCCGCAGTTGAATTTTATTCGAAAATCGGTCTGGATTTTGAACCGGGTACAAAACAACAATACAGCCCCTTTGCCGCTTTTGACGTATTGGCGAAAATCATTGAGAAAGTGAGCGGAACAGATTATCAGGATTTTTTAATGCAGGAAATTTTTGAGCCGTGCGGTATGGTGAACACCACGTTTACTCCTACAAGGGAGCAATGGGAAACAATGATTGCAATGCACAATAAGGTTGACGGCAAAAATTGCGATGAGAAAATGATTGAAAATTGTGTTTTTTCCGATTTTCCCAAAACACATTATCTCGGCGGAGCAGGGCTTGTTTCAACACTTGCCGATTATTCAAGATTTGCAAAAATGCTTCTGAATAAGGGAAAAACACCGACGAAACAAATTATCAGCGAAGATACATTGAGGCTTATGCACACGCCTTTTGTTTCCGAGGATATAATGCCTTCAAGCGAAAGATGGGGGCTCGGTGTCAGGGTGATAGTCAGAGAAGATTATGAAAATTTGCCGCTCGGAGCTTTCGGTTGGAGCGGAGCTTACGGTACGCATTTCTGGATTGACCCCGCAAACAATATTGCCGCCGTGTATATGAAAAATTCTCTTTTTGACGGCGGAGCAGGAAATGAATCTGCACGCAATTTTGAAAAAGCAGTGAATGATTCGTTAATCTTATAAAATACAAGACCGAACATTAAGGGCAGACTGTCAGTCTGCTCTTGTTATTTATCCGTGCATATGATATACTGAATTTACAGGCAAAAGCGGATTCACATTTGCGAGCGAGTTTGGTATCCGTTACCACGACCTGCCCGAAGGTGCGGACGCATCGTTTTTTCTCTGCAAGGAGCTGAAAGAGGGATATCTTAACGGTATCAGCGGAGAATATACTCCGCCGCAGGGATATTTTGTCGATGAGGCAGAAGCCGAAGAATTCGACAAACAGTTCCCGCCGAAAGAAAAGCTGAAACTCCCCACACAACTGTTTTGATCTGACCGAATAAAAAGAGCCGCCCGAGTGTAAAACTCGGACGGCTTGATGTTTATATGTTTGCTTTTTTGAGTTTTGCAGAGAGCTTATCAAGTCCTTTATCCGCAACGGGGAAAAGGAATTTTACAATTAACACTGCGATAAGTCCGCAAATTGCGCCTGCGACAATTCCCCCAAATACGTCTGTGCAGTAATGCACCTGAACATAGATTCTCGAAAAGCCCATAATTGCCGCAAAAATCATTGTGGGAATGCCCCATTTTCTGCTGTGCCAGAGGAGTGCGGTTGCCGCAGCAAAGGCCGATGCAGTGTGTCCCGACGGGAATGAGTAGCTTGAGGGTTTATACACAAGCTCGGGGAAAACATACTCCGCAGCCCATACAGCATACTTTTCGGGATCTGACTCAAAGAGATTGAATGGTCTTGGTCTTGCGAAAAACTCTTTGAGAAAAAGATCGCTGCAAAGAAGCATTACGATAAGAGCCACAAGAACTGCAAGTCCAGCCTTGCGGTATTTTTTGGTGAATAAAAGCACGAAACCGAGAACAATAAAAATTGCACCTGCATTGCCAAGGGTTGTAACGCCGACCATAAGAGCATCAAGAAAACCGTTCTGAATACTCTGTATCCATTGGAATACGCTGAGGTCAAAAATTAAAAGCGAATCAAAAAACCAATCCATATTATCTCTTCTTTCTTTTTTATGATTGTATTGTATCAAAAAAATCTTCGGATTGCAATAAACACGGACTTATGAAAAAGAAAATATACTGCAAAAGCCGTCCGAAATCAAGCAGATATTGACATCAGGCAGATAGTTTTTTATAATTTATTTATAGTAGTTTGTTGCAAAACGCCGTTGATTTTGTTGTGGGTAAATAATTTTAAGGAGTTGTTATATTATGTCCGAGTCTAAAGCACTCGCTGTTGCCGAATATGTTGCGGAAACGGCACATTTCGGTCAGGTTGACAAAGCAGGTGTTGATTATATTCAGCATCCCCGTGCAGTGGCTTCAATGGTCAGCGGAGTGAATGAAAAAATCTGCGCTCTGCTTCACGATGTTATGGAAGATACGGAATTCCCCGAAGGCGCTCTTCGGATTCTTTTCGGCGATGAAATTGTTGACACTCTTCTGCTTCTTACTCACCGTGACGGTGAAAGCTACGAGGAATACATAGAAAAGATTTCAAAGTCAGAACTTGCAACAAAAGTTAAAATTGCTGACCTTACCCATAACAGCGATCTCACAAGACTCAAAACCGTTACCGAAAAAGATATAGCGAGATATGATAAATATCAGAAGTCGATTGAATATTTAAAATCGAAATTATAATAAAGGAGAAATAACTATGCTTGATTTCAAAAATCCCGAATTCCTCAAACTCAAATCCGCACCCGGTGCATTCAATTCCGAGATTGCTCCTTTGCTTGTTAACGGCGAAGAAATTGTTGCTTGCTACAAATCAATCAGAGACGGTGTAGCATTTACAAACAAGCGCATTTTCGTTATTAACATACAGGGGATGACGGGCAAAAAGAAGGACATAACATCTCTGCCTTATTCGAAAATTCAGGCATTCTCAACCGAAACTGCAGGAGTTTTTGATATGGACAGCGAGCTTGAACTCTGGTTCAGCGGTCTCGGCAAGGTTAAGCTTGAATTCACGGGAAACACAAATATTGCCGAAATCTGCAAAATGATAAGCACTTATACACTTTAACATGAAACAAGCACCAAGGTTGATTCCTTGGTGCTTTGTTATATCTGAATCAGCAACGGGCAGGTGTGCCTGTCCCTGCATTTCTTTTGACCCAAAGGGTGCGTAGCGGCACTGAATTTCTGCTTCCGTTGCCGTTTCATTCTTCATCTTCAACTTCTTCGATCAACGATTCTATTTCATCAAGATGTTCCCCGATATCATCGAGTGCATCGTCCCATTTGTCATAAACATTGTTTCTCCTTTATCTGAAGATAACGTTTGCAGAATATTCAGTTATAAGAATAACCGATATTTTTATTCCGAATTTTCTGCAAAGAGCATCAAAGCTCTCTTCATATTCCTTGAAATCCTTGCTGTCCCAGAAGTTTGTCAGCATCACCATTTCACGGATTCTGTCGCCGTATTTTATGCCGTGATTCACCATTTCGGTTAAAGTTTTTGTGAAAGAACTTTTCTTGTTGCAGACTGCAAGGAATGAAGGGTGAATCATATTTGTTTCATCGCCGAAAGGATATGTGTTTACCTGATGAGGACAGCCGAGAGTAGCGTTTATAGTTTTTCCCAATGCTTTCGGATTGAGCATATTATCCAAAGGGATTTCACAGCTGAGAACTGCACCGATACAAGACATGAGGTCAGAATCCATTTCAAGTTTTCTGAAAATTCCGAACATATCCTCTCTTATTTTTTCGCGTTTTGAAAACTCATCTTTAAAACACATATTTCTTCCTTCTCCTTCTTAATGATTTCTTTTATGAATTCAGCATATTGCTTCATTTCGTTATTATCGGGGTCGGCGCAAAGACAGAACGAAATCCGACCTTGCAACGTTCGGAGATAGCGGAGTTTAATCATATGAAAATGCCAATCGTCTTTTATAAACATAACCCAATCACCGTAAAATGAACTGTGCAAATGCCTGATATGATCCGAAACACCGAATTTCCCGATATAGTATACGGCTTGCCGTATATTACGGCGGAGTTCTTTATCAACAGACGGCTTTTCGTTGACAACCAGACCCGTTACCTTCTGTTTTTTGTTGCTTGTTACAACAAATATTTTTTCCTGATTAAGGGGTAAACCGTTTGCATAAAG
>JAZRJH010000229.1:0-3206 GCA_045645685.1 Acutalibacteraceae bacterium | reverse complement strand
CTTTATTGTTGTCGTTTAATTTTGAAAATTGCGGATTTTATAGCGGTCCCGCACCGCTACTCGCTTATCCGGGCTCAGATTCCCCGTCGAAATCCTTTCATCCCCGTATATTTATCTGCGCATATTGCGCTCGATATCTCTCTGAGCATCTTTCTTTGCGGCAACTTCACGTTTATCGTAAAGCTTTTTACCTTTACAAAGTCCGATTTCAACCTTCGCTCTGCCTTTTGAGAAATAAACGCTGAGCGGCACGATTGCAAGACCGTCTTGTTTGACCATGGCATAAAAACGGCGGATTTCTTTTTTGTGGAGCAAAAGCTTTTTTGTGCGCAAAGGGTCTCTGTTAAAGATATTTCCCTGCTCATAGGGGCTGATATGCATACCGTTGACAAACATTTCGCCGTCTTTGACAAAGCACCATGAATCCTTGAGATTTATCTTGCCCTGACGGATGGATTTTACTTCCGTTCCGAAAAGTTCAATGCCTGCTTCAAGTTTTTCAAGCACAAAATAATCGTGATATGCTTTTTTATTGTTTGCCACTATTTTAATGCCGCTGTTTTTGTCCATTAGTCTTACCTTTCGTGGAGTGCGATTATATCACACATATATAAAGTGTGTCAATAGCCGATTTTTGTTGCAAAAAAGTTTAATTATTTTTTAACAACTCTCTTTTTTGCGTAAAAATCTCTCTTTTTCTTCTTTTCTTCTGCTTCACGCTTTGCAGCCAAAGCTCTCTTAGCCTTAACCTTTGAAAGGGGCTTGCCCTTCTTGGCAGGCTTCTTTTTCTTGGTTTCTTTGTCCTTGTCGGGATTTTCCTTATAAAGAACAATGCTTCCGCCAACAACCTGAATAACTTCGCTTCCTGTTGCTTCTGCAAGTTTATCCGCAAATTCGCGGGGGCTTTCAGGTGCACTTTCAAGCAAAACCTTAAGCTTTATGAGTTCTCTTTTGCGGAGTGCATCGGATGTCTGCTCAATGAGTGCTTCAGACATACCGCCCTTGCCAATCTGGAAAAGGGGTTCAAGGCTGTTTGCCTGCGCTCTGAATTCCGCTCTTTCTTTGCTTGTCATCAATTATTCTCTCCAATCTGCGCGGCGATTTCTCTTACCGCCTTGCCTCTGTGACTTATTGCATCTTTTTCTTCGGCAGTAAGCTGTGCCATTGTTTTTTCGCCGTTATATTCAACGGGGAAGAAAAGGGGGTCATAACCGAATCCGCCGTCACCGATTTCATCAAAACCGATTGTGCCTCTGCACTCGCCTCTTGCCATGAGCTTTTTGCCGTCGGGATATACACAACAAACAACGCTCACATAAGCCGCTCCTCTGTCTTTGGGTTCAAGACCTTCAAGGGCGTTGAGAAGCTTTTTGTTGTTGGCATCGTCGTTGCCGTGCTCACCTGCATATCTTGCGGAATACACGCCGGGGGCACCGTCAAGATAATCAACTGCAAGACCCGAGTCATCAGCGATACATGGCATTCCGCTTTCCTTGCAGCCGCTGTCAGCCTTAAGGAACGCATTTTCTTCGAATGTTGTGCCTGTTTCTTCAACGTCGGTCAGCTCGATTCCTGCTTCTTCAGCAAGAAGGACTCTTATTCCGAGAGGCGAAAGAATGCGCTGAAGCTCATCGCGCTTTTTCATATTATGGGTAGCAATTATATAATCCATGTATATTTATTTCCTTTTATATTATTAGTCGTCTTTGTCCTCTTCAAACAATCCGTCTGCAAAAGCTGTTGCATTGAACGCTTTCAGGTCATCGATTCCTTCACCGACACCGATAAACTTAACGGGAACTTTAAGGTCATTCTTGATTGCGAGAACAACACCGCCCTTTGCCGTGCCGTCGAGTTTGGTAAGAATAATACCTGTGATTTCCGCAACATCCTTGAATTCCTTTGCCTGATTAACGGCATTCTGACCTGTTGTTGCATCAAGAACAAGAAGAACTTCACGGTCTGCATAAGGAAGCTGACGGTCAATAACTCTGTAAATCTTTGCAAGCTCTTCCATAAGATTTTTCTTGTTATGGAGTCGGCCTGCCGTGTCACAGATAATGATGTCTGCATTTCTCGCCTTGCCTGCTGAAATGGTATCAAAAACAACAGCAGCAGGGTCAGCGCCTTCTTTGTGTTTAACGATATCAACGCCTGCACGGTCTGCCCAGATTTCAAGCTGGTCAATTGCAGCTGCACGGAATGTATCCGCCGCACCGAGAATAACCTTTTTTCCTTCAGCCTTGAACATCGCCGCCATCTTTCCGATGGATGTTGTTTTGCCAACACCGTTTACACCGATAACAAGGATAACAGAAGGCACGGTTATCATATCTATTTCTTCACCGCCGCTGAGAAGCTCTGCAACGATATTACGGATTTCTTTTTTTACATCTTTTGCCTTGTGAAGATTCTTTTTGAAAACAGAATCACGGAGTTTCTGAACAATTTCCATTGCGGTTGTTACACCGACATCGGACATAACAAGAATCTCTTCGAGTTCCTCGTAAAAATCTTCGTCAATTTCGTTTTTTCCGTAAAGAGCAGCATTGATTGCCCCCGTCATACTGTCACGGGTCTTTTTGAGACCCTGATTGATTCGCTTGAAAAGTCCCATAGGTTACCTCACATATAATAATGTATTACTGTTCCTGAACATTTTTGATGATGATGTCAACCGTTCTCTTGAGCATAGAATCCCTTTCGCATTCCTTTGCAACGGTTTCAACGGAATAGAGAATTGTTGTTCTGTCTCTGCCGCCGAAATATTCGCTGATTTCTTTCTGCGTGAGATCTGTCATTTCTCTGACAACATAAATCGCAATCTGTCTTGCTCTTGCGGTTTTTGCATCCTTCTTCTTTGAAATGATATCATTCTGCGGCACACCGAAGGTTCTTGCGGTTTCCGCAATTATGTTATTGACTATTGCCGAAACAGGGCGGCTGTCACTCATAAGGTCTTTGATTGCACTCTGAGCCATTGCAATGTTGATTGCAGCGCCTTCAATATTGACAAGCGCATTTATCTTCTTTACTGCACCTTCAAGCTGACGGATGTTGCTCTTGAGGTTATTGGCTATGTATTCCGCAACCTCGATAGGCATATCGAGCTGGAGAAGGTCGGCTTTTCTTTGGATAATAGCGATTCGGGTTTCAAAATCCGCCGGCTGGATATCGGCCATAAGACCCATTTCGAAGCGGTTGCG